>JAMOQL010000189.1 GCA_027064025.1 Bacteroidales bacterium | reverse complement strand
TATTTTTATTTTCACAAACATCTACACTATCATCGGATAAGTAAAGCTCCACACCGGGCATTATGTTTATTTCAAAATGTTCAACATTACTATAACAGCCATTCATGTCTTTTGCTATTGCAACTAAGTTAGTATCAGTAGTTGTTGAAATACTAATTGTTTGTCCAAGAGAAATATTGTTCCAATAGTAAGTATATGGCGCAACGCCTCCTGTAGTACTCATATTTATATTAACGGTATCGCCTTTACATATCAAAAGATTATCTATTGTACCAATTGTTAGAGCATTGGGTTCTATAATAATTAATTCATTTATTATTGAACATAAATTTTCATCTGTAAGGGTTAGGAAATAGGAGCCTGCAGAAAGATTGTTTTGTTCTTGACCCGCAGGAAGGGTACTGCCGGTGTTTGTAGACCAAGTATATGAATAAGGAGCTATACCACCGCTCCCCTCTGCATATATTTCACCATTGTTTTCTCCATGACATTTTATATGTTCAATTTCAGAAATAATACTTAATATTTCAGGTTCTTGTAAAGTCCAAGATGCAGAAGCCAAACATCCCTCAGAATCATTAACAGTCAGAGTGTAGGTACCGATTGTTAAAGTATTTTGGTTATCGGTGTTCTGAATAATACCGTTGCCGTCATTTGTTTGCCAAGAATAGTTATATGGACTTGTTCCTCCTTGGGCAGTTACATGTACGATTCCATCGTTTCCACCAAAACAATTAATATTTTTAGTTGAATCGGTAATAATTATTAATGGTTCGGGTTCTGTTAGTGTCCAATTTGCAGATTTATCACAACCGTTTTCATCAGTAATGGTCAAGTAATAAGATCCGGGAGTTAAGTTATTTTGATCTTCTTGATGTATCATTAAGCCAGAGCCATTAACCGTTTCCCAATAATATGTATAAGGGACTGTCCCTCCTGATACTGAAATTTCTATTTCTCCATCGCTGTTCCCATTACAACTTATGTTTTGTATTAGATTTGTAGTGATAAAAATGTCTTCGGGTTGTGTAATTGCCCAACTTTCTTCTTCGGTACAACCATTATTGTCACTTACTGTAACAGAATAATTGCCGGCTGTGATATTGATATTATCTTGTGATGCTGTATTGTTAGTCCATATGTAGCTAAAGGGAGGTAAACCACCATAAACTTCTATGTCGATTAATCCATCGTTTCCTCCAAAACAAGAAACGTTGTTGGTTTGTTGTGTTGTAATACCTACAGCGGGGTTTATATCAACAATGGCAATACTATCGTAAGTTTCGCATCCTATGTTGTCTGTAACAGTGAGGTAATACGTGCCAGAAGGTAGATTTGTGATTGATTGTGAAGTTTCATTATTGGGCTGCCAAATGTATTGATAAGGTGGAGTGCCTCCTGTTACATTTATAGTTACAGATCCTGTGCTATCACCAAAACAAAGAACATTATTAATGGTTTCTGTTAATAGTATTTGAGAATTGGTATTGACAATACTTACAGAATCTACAAATTCGCAATCATTACCGTCTGTAATAGTTAAGAAATAAGTGCCTGTTTCAAGATTTGTTAAAGAATTATTTGAGGAAATAAGGTTTCCCATTTCGTCTTCCCAAAGGTATGAATATGGGAGTGTTCCTCCTATACCCGTAGCCCAAATGCTTCCAGAAGCAGTGCCGTAACAAAGTACATTTGTGAAATTTATTGAATCTCGTAAAGGATCGTTTTGAGGGATGATATATTCGTCAGGGATAAAAGTAGTGTCAACAAAATATCCATTAATCATCCAAGGCATAAAGATTGGGGGGCCAAATAGTGGCGGTCCTGCAAGTGTACCTAAATCAAACGTGTTTTCGTATAATAAGAAATTGCCATCTAAAACAGGATTGGAAGTTGTACCAATACTATAAGTCAAGTCTAAAACTTTTAAGTAAAATTCTACATCGATACTATCTCTTACCATATTCGTAAACCATGGATCTATGCTATGTGAAATAGTTAGTGGTAATGAGTCTAAATCGTTGCAAGGCAGACGTAACTCTAAATCATAATCAGCACAATATTTTACAGAATCACTTTCTCCAGACTCTACTATACTTCCTGTGGTATCATAAATATTGTATTCTATGTCTAGAGGGAATTCTAAAACATTCCAAACGTTGGGGTAGTGATCTGGACCAATTGGAATACCAAAAAAGGAATACTCTTGGTTATCGACAAAACTTAGTGTTTGATTCATCGTATTAGTAAACATAAGCTCAGCGTCTATCAAATCCCAAGTTAAGTCAGCTGTAAAGTCTTCTCCAGAAACAGGATCAGTAAAAATATATATGCTGGTGTCGCCTTCTTCATACTGTAGGGCTTGACTAACAGCAGCGAGCCCCTCCATAGAAGGAATATTTGATAAATAATCTGTTGTTACTTGCAGAAATTGAACAATATCTAAATTAATGTGCATATATTCATCGTTCCCCCAAGCGTATAATCTTTGCTCATCTTCAGTCCATTCTGTGTAATTTTGAATATTAGGAATAGAAATATCGCCACTAATTCCTATTAAGTCGTAGAAGATAGGAGGGAATACTAGAGGCCAGCCTAAAGAGTCTTGCAAAATATAAACGGAGTCGATAACGGTACTTCCAGTTATAGGATCGGTGTGATAATCGACCCAGGGAATGGCGTACTCATTATTTATCATATCTATTAAAAAGATATCAAAAGTATCGAGATGAATGTCTATGGGGTCAAAAACATGGAGTGTGTCCCATGTAATATTTAATGGATCGGTGGGGTCTGAATAAATAAGATCGGCATGAGCTTCTACATCCATGTTCAGAAATAGATGAATGATACCAGCATCGGGCCAATCGGCATAAAACGACCAATTATTTGCATCGGATGGATGCAGCAAACTGTCATGCACTCTGTAATCGGAAGGTATTGTTTCCCAAGCTCCATTAGACAGAACTCCATCGGCAGGAAGTTCCATCGTTATTTTGGTTGGGTAGTTTACTTTAGCCGCTCCGTTATCCCAGCCAGTCATGGCAAAGATTAGCTGTAAATCAGTATAAGCACCATAGTCAAAAATTACACCAACAGAATCGCTGATTGGAAATGGAATATTATATATCATAGAAAATTGATCGCTATATGGCCCTACGGTTACATCTGCAAGCGTGTCAACTTGATTAATACTCCAGGCAGAGGATCCGCTTCCCCAAACACCTACGGTATCCGAATGCCAGAATATATCGTGTATTACAGTATTCTGTGACAAGGCTATCTGATATGCAAATAGAAATAATATAGAGATTAGAAATATCTTTTTCATTTTATATTTGAGTCATTAATGAAATACATTTTTGCACTCTCTTCTAATATAGTCTACGTTCATAGGTTTTTTCATAATAACATTATGTTGGTCGAGAATATAAATTGAGGGTAGAGACCAAGTGTTGTAATGGTCGGTTACTATTTCTTTGGATTCCTTTTTGACGATATAGTTATTGTATTCGAATTTATTTTTCCGTAAAAAACTTTTCCATCTTTTCGTATTATTATCCATTGAAATAGCAAAAATTTGGATTCCTTTTTCATGATATTGGGTATAGATATAGTTGAGTTGTTTAATGGTGCTAGCTATATTTTTAGTGTCTGATTGATAGAACACAATGATATTAAAGTCTGTTTTGATGGAAGATAATTGTATTTCTGTTCCGAGGGTATCGATAAAACTAAAGTCTTGAGCCTTTTGTCCAATACTGTCATTTTTAATGATGTTAATTTTGTGCATTACAGATAATCGTTGCTTATCAGTAAGAATTGTTGGTTCCATAACGACATAGTCATCAAATAATTTGGTGTAAACTTCTTCAAGTTGGGTAGTTTCGTAGATGTTTAATAATTCCGAAATCAGATATTTTTTTACCTTCGGGTTATTAGTTTTTCCAAGAATAAATTCGTTGGCATAATTAAAACCTCCAGCGTTTCTAGGAAGTACAATTTGATCAATATAGGTTCTGATGGCTTTAAATAATAAGTCGGTTTTTATTAATCGCTCATCATTAAAGTCGATATTATCGAAAAAATGAAGCATTAAAAATTCTCT
>JAMOQL010000188.1 GCA_027064025.1 Bacteroidales bacterium | reverse complement strand
GGGAATTATTTGAGTAACAATGATTTTAGATAGTAAAGATTGTGAATCAATTGCGATAATACTGTCGGCGTATTGATGGATTTTGTAAGAACTAATACCTTTTAGGAATCCAATTCGTTCGGCTGTTTGGTTACTTTCTCCAATATCAGCAATTATTTTTGTTAGTCTAGCGGTTTCTTTCAATCTAAAATTAATAAAGCTATAATAATTAATATTATCTCTGCCCTTAGTAATTTTTAGGTTTTGTTTTAAGTTTGGTAAACTTGTTACTATAGATATTTGCTCATCCTTATCAATAATGAGGTCAATTTGAGAATGGTTTCTTAGCAAAATTTTATACTGACCTTTGGGTGCTGCACTAAGAATAAACGAGAGACTATCGCCAGTAAAATTAGTACAACTTACTATTTCTATTTCGCTACCTCTAATAGCGCAAAGGTAAGCTTGTCGAAAAGTGTTATTATTTATCCTAAGCTCAATAGTAACCTGAGATGATAACACTAGTGTTTGTGTTAAAAACAGAAGAAATGTAAGATATTTAACCATAGTAGTTCGTAGATTGCTAAGGTACAAATTCTTTGTGTAATTGCAAAAGCTATATGCTATGTTTTTTGCTTTGTGGCTATTAATATTAACTGATTACGAGACGGTTAAGATTTTTTTAAAGATGGTTGTTTTTGTTAAATTTTAGAGCAAAAATAAAGGCTTCCGATTACTCGAAAGCCTTGTTATCAGTGGTCGGGGTGGCGAGATTCGAACTCACGATCCCCTGCTCCCAAAGCAGGTGCCTTAACCGGACTGGGCCACACCCCGAATTGATTTCTCAATTGCGTGTGCAAATGTAATTATAAATATTGAACTATGATAATAGTTTTTCATAAAAATGCAGCCTAATTAATTTCATTTCTCGTTGTGTGTGTTGAGCTAATAAATAAAGTCCTTATCATCTTTTGTAGATCCTACTTCGGTGATGTTAATTCACTTCTCAAACTATTTAGGAATCAATGTTATTGCAGGAATTAACATTTCTTCCATGGAAACGCCTCCATGTTGAAAAGTATTTTTGTAATATTTTACATAATGATTGTAATTGTTTGGGTAGGCCAAGAAATCGTTGTTAAGAGCAAAAATATACGAAGATGTTAGGTTCGAAGCTGGTAACTTAATATCTGAAGGGTTTTTTATTTCGAATACTTCTTTAGGATTGTAATCTAAATTCTTTCCCATTTTGTAACGTAAGTTTACCGAAGTATTTTTATCTCCAATTACTTTTCTTGCTTCTTCGACTTGAATTGTTCCGTGATCGGTTGATATTACAATTTTTACTTTCTCTTGGCTTAATACTTTTAAGAGTTCAAGTAGTGAAGAGTGCTCGAACCAAGATTGAGTTAGCGAACGGTAAGCTGATTCGTCTTGTGCAAGTTCGCTAATCATTTTCGAGTCGGTACGGGCATGCGATAAGATATCTACAAAATTGAAAACCAAAACAGAGAGTTTATGATTGAGTAAATCTTTGTAATTATCGACTACTTTTTGTCCTTGTTTATTGTTAAATATTTTTTCGAAATGGAAAGATTCATCAATTCCAGCACGTTCCATTTGGTATTCTAATAATTCTGGTTCGTACTGATTTTTTCCACCTTCTTCATCATCGTTCAGCCAATAATTAGGAAAATGTTTATCTATTTCTAAAGGCATCATTCCGGCAAACATAGCATTTCTCGAGTATTGCGTGGCAGTTGGTAGTATTGAGTAAAACAAATCGTCTTTTTCTACATTATAATATTTGCGAATGTTTGGCAATATGGTTTTCCATTGGTCGTATCTGAGGTTATCAATTAAAAGAAATACGGTGGTATATTCTTCCGATAGATTTGGAAAGACATAGTTTTTGAATATTTCAGGGGACATAATAGGTTTTTCTGAACCTTTAAACCATTCGGTATAATTCTTCTTGATAAATTTACCAAATGCGAGATTAGCTTCGCTTTTTTGCATATCTAGAATATCGTCCATCACATTGCTACCCGACTTTTCTAATTCTAATTCCCAATACACAATTTTTTTATAGATATTGATCCACTCTTGGTACGTGTTGGCCATATTGATTTCGGCAAGCAATGATTGAAATTTACCTTGATATGCTGAGCTAGTTTTTTCACTAATAATTTCTGATTTCTGAACATGTTTTTTGATGGATAGGATAACCTGAGTTGGTTTCACTGGCTTGATAAGGTAGTCTGCTATATCGCCTCCAATAGCGTCTTCCATAATATTCTCTTCTTCACTTTTTGTAATCATTACTACAGGTATAGAAGGTGCAAATCTTTTTATTTGGTTTAGGGTTTCTATTCCGGAAATACCAGGCATATTTTCGTCTAAAAAGATAATATCATAGAAGCTTTTTTCGACCATCTCTATGGCATCGTGTCCATTATTTATGGTATCTACTTGGTAACCTTTGTTTTCTAAATATATGATATGTGGTTTGAGTAAATCAATTTCATCGTCTACCCAAAGTATTTTTATTTTGCTCATGTTTTTGTTTCTGTTTATGAAATAATAGGCTTGTGTCAATATGTGGCTAACGTAATAAAATTACTCATTATTGTGTTTCGAATTACACTTATTTTAGTTATAATTTATTTTTTTCTTCTAAAAGCCGATATTTACTATTAAAAACAAAGGCCATCTCTTTTGAGACAGCCTTTATGATATAAAAATAATTCTAGCTTCGCTAGTTATTCTCCAATTCTAATATCATCAACTCTATATTTAGTTGTTTCACCGTTAGTTCCGCTACCAACATATTTCCATGCAATATATACTGTAGAAGATGAGGTATAAGTTGATAAATCAACATCTCCTGAGGTAGTGTAATTATAACCTGATGCTCCATCTACAGGATCAGATGAATCAACAATATTTGCAGAAGTTAACTCTGTCCATGTTGCTGTTTGTGGTGAAGTTCCACCATCGTAGTTTGTCGAAATCCAAACCGTAAGTAAATCTCCTGCTGAGTATTTTAAAGCAGAGTAGAAAGTTAATTTTGGAGCAGTTGCTGTTGTTAAATCAATAGCTGGTGTAATTAACCAACCAATATTACTAGCTTCTCCTGAGTCATAAGCGGACATTTCTGCAGATTGACCATTATAGCCATCACCATGCCAGTCTTTTGTTCCTGCTTCCATTACAACAGTCATAGAGGTGATAGGATCGTAAGGGTTTGCAATTGCAGAAAAATCTTCTGACCAAATTGTTCCTGGATCAACATAATTAGGGTCTAAACCTGTATTTGTGGACATTTTCCAATAACCATCAGTATTTTTTAATCCAGGAAGGTTATTATAAGTTAGTAAGTCACCATGGTATTTTACTTCTTGCTGGTACATACCGCCATTGCTAGATAAATTTGTTGAATCTCTAATTTCTCCTGAAGGTAATTGAATCATTAACATTTTTGTTGTATCAGTTTCGTCAGCTGTAGGAGCTAAATATACATTATATGCAATAGTAAATGGAGGTGTAAATTCAGAAATATTATCTGTGCCATCTGTATTGTAAACACCTACTAAATAACCTGTTACCCAAACGCCAGTTGCAGCGTCTTGATTAGCTGTTGCTGCTTCAATATCGTAAGGATCGTCGAAAGTTCCAGAACCAGTACCTGCACCTGGATTTATACCACCACCGCAACGTGTACCATTCATATCTACATCGGTAGTATCTCTAATAATAAACTGAACTGCTCCGTTGTATTTAGTATAAATACCTGTTATAGTTCCTTTGCCTTGTGGCAATTGTAATGCAGCAAAATTTGCATACCCACTATTTCTTACAATTATTTGGTTCCCATTGCAATCTTGGATATGTCTATCTGTATTCTTATTAGTAAAAGCATAGGTACTATCCAATTCGCTATCAATAAATTCTACATCCGATAATCTAACTAATCGACCAATATTTGAATTGTCGCTAGACAACATGTCGATATCTATTGGTGTTACCGTTGTAGGACAAGAATTGTTTTTTACAAACTGTGGCAATACTGTAACAGGAATTCTGCCTATCTTTTGACCGTAGGAATCTGAGTACTGTCCGTAACCTATTTCAATAATTTCTGTTTCGAACGAACCTGTTGAATAATGGCAGGTTAACCCAGATAATTTGATATGTACAGTTTGTCCAATTTTATAATCATTAAATAAACTTGTACCATCTATACTAAGCATAATACCGCCTGTAGCATCTTGTACATAAATAGCTTTGTAAAAGTTTCCTGTCTCATCGCTAGAAACAATAACGCCTTCGAAAATATAATTAGAATCAACAGGAAATTCTCTTACTTCTCCAGCAGCATCTAGTACTTTAAAAGAAGGATATTCTGTCAATAAGCGTTGAACTGTTAATCCCGAAGTTGGTGTTAGTCCTGAGCTAATATCGCAAGGATCTGGGGTTTCTGGTTGGTCGAAATCGTCTTTTACACAGCTTGTCATCATTAACCCTGTAATGATAAATAGGCTTAGTATTATTTTAAATGTATTTTTCATGATTGAAATATTAATATATTATTTTCTTTTTTTATTTAAATATTTGTCAAGGATAGCTTATAGCCAAAATCCAACACTTACAAAGTAGTTAATACCATAAGCGTAGAAATATTTTGGTGGAAATTTATCCACATTAGATTCGTTTGGATTGTCTTGAAAATCGAAACGTCTTTGTTCATATCCACCAGTTACAAAATCTTGATTGTTTAAAATATTGTTAACTCCTGCATTTAAGTATATATAGTAACCTTTTACTCTCCAAGTTTTACGAGCAAATAAATCTAAAGTAAAATTATCTTTAAGTTTTTCTTGATTGATAACTTGATCCCATAGTTCTGATCCTGATTCTATTTGCTGAGTTCCTGTTTCGTTAGAAACAGCCTCTGCTGTTCTACGAGCAGGGTTAAACTGTAGATAATTGTTTTGATAATAATTAGCTGTTAGAGTAACAAACCAAAAATGAGGATTAGTATATTTAACTCCTAAAGAGTAAGCATTTTGTGGTCCCATAGCTTGGTAAAAATTTTCTTGGTAGATAGTTGTTCCTTGTGCTAAAGGTGTTGCATCGTTATCTTGAATGGTTACGCCTGTTGGTCGGTTGGTGTAAGTGTGCTGACCAATAGCCACTACGGCATTAGCTGAAAAGCTTGAATTAATCTTTCCGTCGATACCTAATTCTATACCCATGTTTTGTTTATCGATTCCCGATAAAATCTGATTAGTATAGCTGTTAAATTTATCGTTGTAAAAACTGTAAACTTGAGTTTGATTTTGGAATTTAGCATAGTATCCAGAGAGTCTAGCTTTAATCCTAGGAGAACGTAAATAATAACCTCCGTCGGCTGACATGACTGTTTCTTCCGATAAACCATCAACTGTAAAATCTCGGGTTCTTTCCGAAACATACGAGTTTCTGATTAAAGGAGCTCTAGTTCCGTAATAACCTTGAGCATAAACGTAATTTCTTCCATTAATTTTATAAGTGGCTCCTGCTTTAATTCCATAATTAAAGAAGTTTTGTTTTTCAGAATCGCCAAAAGAATTGTCCTTAAATTTACCGTTTTGCATATGTCCTGTTCTCCAGAAAGTGGTATTAGAAAGATTAAGAGCAGCAAAGAGGTCTAGTTTTTCTAGTTTTGCAGATACTTGTCCCCAAGCAGAATATTTTGTTTGATTCATATCGTAATCGTAACCTAATACATCACCTACGTGTCTTACTTTATCTGGATTATTAATGTCGTTATCAATCATATCAGGATCGTTAGGGAAATCTCTTTCTGCATATTTATCAATATCTAAATAATACTGACCTCCTAATAAATCGTTAACTTCTTTGTAATGTCTTCCTTTGTAGTAACTGTAATTAGCACCACCATCGATGGCAATTTTATCATTCATTTTATAATTAGCTATTACGCTTGCGTTAGCTTGTGTATAATCTGTTTTTCTTTCTTCGATAATGTATGAAGAACGTCCGTCTTTATTATATTTATTTACAGTATAAAAATGATCCCAATCTAACTGGTGATTGGCTTTAAAAGCTTCAGCAACAGCTGCGCTGGCTGTAGGGTCATCATAATAGGAAGGTAATTTTCGATAATAATCTGGTCTTGGGTCGGCAGTATTGTACCAATCTAATGCAGTTGTTCCGTACGTTCCAAAAGCATAGCTTAAAGAAGTGGTTACTGATAATTTATCGGACGGTGTGTAATAATGCGAAAGAATAATATGAGGTTTGTGAGAAGTAGAAACTTTAGCATTTCTTTTTTCTCCATTTTGATACCCCCAATTTGGGTTGTAATAATTATTATCTGTAAGGTCGTATGCTTCTTGAACAGAACCTCCAGCTTTTCCTCGTTTAGAAGGAGAACCAAAAGCTGTAATTCCAAAACTGTGTTTGTCGTTTATTTTCTTTTCAACAGATAAGAAATAAGCGTAAGCATCGTAAGAGGTTCCTTCTTGGTAACCTTCTTGTGCCCATCGCTTAGATGCTGAAGCAGCAATAGACCAGCCATTTGCCATTTCACCTGTTGCATAAGTTAACATCATTCGATTTCTGTACGATCTGTTAGAAACAGCGTAACTAGCTCCAATACTTTTGCGATACTTAGAGGCTCTAGTAGTAATGTAATTAGAACCGCCAATGCCGCCAAAAGCAAATTGACTTTTGTCTAATCCGTTAACGTACTGTTTGTTACGGGTCATGTCGTTAAGTCCACCCCAGATGCCCCAATATACACGGCCTCCTTCAATATCGTTAACAGGTATCCCATTCATAAACACATCGGTGTTACGTGAATCGTACCCTCTCATTTTAAAACGTGCTGCACCAAAGGAGTAACCTGCGGTATTAACAAACACATCTTTTGAGCCTTGAAGCAAACTAGAAACATTGCTTACTTCTTCACTCTCTTCGTTGTCAATCTCATCTGTTGAAAGATTAATCGTTGGTAGATTCGCCATTTTGGCTGAACTAGTATCCCTAACCTCTTGTGCAAATGAAAAACCGACTAAACCAATAAAAATTGGTAGTAGAATTCTTCTCATTTGTTTAGAATTTAATGTTGTAAACACTTCTTTTTGTATTTACAATCTAATTAATAAAAATATTTTCAAAAGAACATTTCCAAAAATAAATATTTAGTAGTTTATGACCAATATTTTTTTGGGACTACAATGTTACGATTATTTTTTAGATTGATTATTACTTTTTGGTTAAATTATGTATCTCTAAAATTAAGGAAATGAAATTTCTATTTTTTGCATATTTTGTATTTACTTTTTTGTTCTTCGAAACATTAATATCTATCATAATTAATGCTTGAATTTGTGGTTAACCAATTAATATTAAAAAAAATAAGTGATATTCTTTCATATTTACAATTTTTGGCTTTTATTTTGTACAGCAATTCGCAAATAAAATAAACACATAAAAGTATGAAACATTATAGCCTAATAATATTACTTGTAATATTTTCAATATCAACCTTTAACTTAACGGCACAAAATCAAAAATCATATGATTTAGCTACTATTGGTTTTTATAATCTAGAAAACCTATTCGATACGATTGTAGATCCAGATCCAAATAAAATCCTACAAGATGAGTTTACTCCAAAGGGTAAAAACATGTGGAATAGTGAGCGTTATTTAAAAAAGATTGATAATATGTCGCATGTTATTTCTCAATTGGGTTCAGATTTATCCAAAACAGCTCCAATGATTGTTGGTGTGTCGGAAGTCGAAAATGAAGCAGTTATCCGAGATTTGATTAATCATCCGAATTTAAAAAAATATAATTATGGTATTGTTCATTATGAATCTCCAGATCGTCGAGGAATTGATGTCGCTCTTATTTATAGAAAAGATTTTGTGAAAATTATTAATTCGCAATCCCGAAGATTATATTATTCTAAAAAGCCCAATTTCAGAACTAGAGATCAACTAGTTGTGCATGCTAAATTGGGTGGGGAATCTATTTATATTCAGGTGAACCACTGGCCATCGCGTAGAGGTGGAGAAAAACGCTCTAGTCCACTTAGAGAGGCTGCAGCAGGTCTAGCCCGTTCTATTTCAGATTCGATTAGAGCCATTGAACCAGGTGCAAAGATTATTATTATGGGCGATTTGAATGATGACCCTACCAATAAGAGTGTGAAAAAAGTTATTAATACTTCTGCTGATATAAATAATGTCGCAGAAAATCAGTTTTTTAATCCTATGGAAAAATTCTATAAAGCGGGTAACGGTACAGGGGCTTATAATGATACTTGGAATTTGTTTGACCAATTAATGCTTTCGCCTAGTTTAATTAACAAAGATGCTCAAAAATGGAAGTATTATAAAGCCGAAATATTTAAAGACCCTGAATTAATCCAACAATCTGGAAGGTTTAAAAATTATCCTAAAAGAACCTTTGCTGGAGGGGCATGGTTAGGAGGATATAGTGATCACTTTCCTGTTTTTCTATATTTAATTAAAGAAAAAAAATAAATGTAACATACTTATAAAAGTAAAAGCAGTTTCGTAGAATTGATTTCAATATTCTTTGAAGCTGCTTTTTTTAAATACGAAAACTTGAAAAATATGATGGATCCATTTGAATTATATAATCCTACAAAACTTATTTTTGGACAAAATAAAATAGAAACCATTGGTAAATACTTAAAGGCCGACGATAAGATTTTACTTGTATATGGTGGAGGAAGTATTAAAAAAAATGGTGTTTACGATAAAGTCATAAATGCATTAAAAGATTTTTCGATTGTGGAATTCTCAGGTGTAGAGGCTAATCCTAAATACGAAACGCTTATTAAGGCTGTAGACCTAGCAAATACCGAAAAAGTAGACTTTGTTTTAGCTGTTGGAGGAGGCTCTGTGATAGATGGTGTTAAATTTATTTCTGCTGCCATACCTTATGAAGGAGATAGTTGGGAAATGGTTAAAAATGGCGGTGGAGATATTGAAAATGCTTTACCTTTCGGAACTATTCTTACACTACCCGCTACGGGTTCTGAGATGAATTCTGGGGCTGTTATTACAAAAGTTTCTACACAAGAAAAATTAGTTTTTTCTAACGAAAATTGTTTTCCGAAGTTTTCTATTTTAGATCCATCAGTAGTTGTATCGCTACCTAAAAAGCAGATTGCAAATGGAGTTATCGATGCTTTTGTTCATACCCTTGAACAGTATATTACAGATTCTAATAAGTCTTCTTTTATACAAGATGGGTTTTCAGAAACTATTTTAAGAACTTTAATCGAAATAGGACCTAGAATTTTTAAAGATTCATCGAATATAGAATTAGCAGAGCATTTTATGTTTTCGGCTACTATGGCATTAAATGGATTAATAGGCTCTGGTGTGAAACAAGATTGGGCAACACATATGATTGGGCACGAATTAACAGTTACTTTTGAAATTGATCATGCTCAAACGCTGGCTATTGTTTTGCCGGGGGTATGGGAGGTAATGTTTGATGAAAAGGAAAAGAAATTGGCTCAATATGGGCGAAATGTATGGGGACTTAAAGGTGATGATAGGCTGGTTGCAGAACAGGCTATTGAGAAGACGGAATCGTTTTTCCATTCATTTAATGTATTAACTCGAATTACAGAATATTCTGAGAAATGCTATCTGGTTTGGGAGATTCCTCCACGAATTAAGGAACGGGGGTGGAAATTAGGCGAGAACCGAAATATTGATTCTATGAAAGTTGAAGAGATTCTTAAAACAAGATTATAATTTGAATAAACGGATTAATAAACTAAAGAAAGCCTCCAACAAATAAATGCTGGGGGCTTTCTTTTATAAAAGTGGCAAGCTTATTATACTAATTCATGTATAACTAATCCACTTCTTAATTTGGGTTCGAACCAAGTTGTTTTTGGAGGCATAATATTTCCTGTGTCAGCAATGTCTATTAATTGCTTCATAGAAACAGGATAAAGCGCAAATGCAACTTCCATTTTACCAGAATCAACACGTTTAGATAATTCTCCTAAACCACGAATTCCGCCAATAAAATCGATACGCTTAGAACGACGTAAGTCTTTAATATCTAATAGAGGATCTAATACAGAATTGGTTAAGATAGAAACATCTAAAACACCAACAGGATCGTTATCGTCATAAGTACCTTCTTTAGCTTCCATTGAATACCATTTTCCGTCTAAATACATTGAAAATTGGTGTAGTTTAGCAGGTTTAAATATTTCAGAACCTTCTTCTTTTACCGTAAATTTTTCTTCTAATTTTGCAATAAAGTCTTCTTTAGAATGTCCATTTAAATCTGTTACAGTTCTATTATAATCAATAATTTTTAACTGATTATCAGGGAAATGTACAGCTAAGAAATAGTTGTATTCTTCGTTACCGGTATGATTAGCATTTTCTTTTGCTTTTTCGGCACCTACTAAAGCAGCTGCAGCTGTTCGGTGATGTCCATCAGCAACATAAGTATAAGGTACTTTAGTTTCGAAAAGCTCTTTTAATTTAGCAATTGTTTCGTCTTTATCAACTAGCCAGAAGTGATGACCAAATCCATCTTCTGCAGTATAATCATATTCTGCAGGTTTGTTTTTAACAATATCTTCTACTATAGCATCTATTTCGGCAACAGCTGGATATGCAAAAAATACAGGCTCTATGTTCGCGTTATTAATACGCACATTAATCATTCTGTCTTGCTCTTTATCGGGACGAGTAAGTTCGTGCTTTTTAATGATCCCGTCTAAATAATCCTGAGTAGAAGCACCTCCAACAATTCCGTATTGTGTTCTGCCATCCATAGTTTGAGCATAGATGTAGTACATATCTTTTTCTTCCTTTCTTAGATATCCTTTTTCTTGGAACATTTTAAAGTTAGATAAAGACTTTTGATAAACTTCTTCTGAATGTTCGTCGTATCCAGGTTCGAAATCAATTTCTGCTTTGGTAATATGTAATAAAGACATAGGATTTTCTCCTGCCATAGCTCTTGCTTCTTCTGAACTCATTACGTCGTAAGGTAAACAAGCTACCTTTTCTACTAAATCTTTAGGAGGTCTAATGCCTCTGAATGGTTTTATATTTGCCATCGATTCTCTGGTTTTAAGGTTTTAAAGTTGAAAGGTTACAAGGTTTTACCTCATATTATCTTTACAACTCATTAACCAATTTATTAATAATATATTTTTATTGTAAAATCTTAAAAAAATACTAAGATATATCTTTAAAAAAGAAAATTCCCAACTTTAAAACCTTACAACTTTTTTACTTTCCAACTAAATTAGTTTACCTGAAATGTTTTATCTCCGTTTTTTATAAATGCAACAATTTGTTCTGCTGCTGCTTTTCCTGCCTTAATATTTGCTTCTGCAGTTTGAGCACCCATCTTCTTTGGTGAAAAGAATGTTCTATCAGCAAAGTTTTCTGTTAAGAAATCTGAATTTGTTGGTGCAATGTCAGAATAGTACTTAAGATCTTCTCTGTCGTTCATTACTTTTACTAACTCATCTTCGTGAATCACTTCTTTTCTTGCGGTATTGATTAAAGTTCCACCATTCGGCATTTTATTCAATAGAGCATAATTGATAGAGTTTTTAGTCTTGTCATTTGCAGGAATATGTAAAGAAATATATTCGCAAGAGCTATATAATTCTTCAACAGAGTCGACGACTTTAACTCCATCTTTTTCAATTACAGATTTCTCTACAAAAGGGTCGAAAGCTAATACTTCCATACCGAATCCTCGTGCAATATTACCTACTAGCCTACCTACATTTCCATAAGCATGGATTCCAACTTTTTTACCCGAAAGCTCAGTTCCTGCTTTTCCGTTGTAATTGTTACGAGCAGCCATTACCATCAAGCCTAAGGCTAATTCTGCTACAGCATTCGAATTTTGTCCTGGTGTATTCATAGCGACCACATTATTTGCTGTTGCGGCTGTTAAGTCAATATTATCATAACCAGCACCAGCACGAACAATTACTTTTAAATTTTTGGCTGCGTCTAGAACTTCTTTTGTGGCTTTATCGCTACGGATAATCATTGCATCGACATCTGCCACAGCTTCTAATAACTGTGCTGTTTCTGTATATTTTTCTAACATTACCAATTCGAATCCTGCCTTGTCGGTTACAGCTTTAATAGCTGATACTGCTGCTGGCGCAAATGGTTTTTCTGTTGCTACTAATATTTTCATTTCTTTTTATGGTTTTAATGTTTTGAAGGTTGTAAAGTTTAAACTAAACTTTTGTTTTTAGATAAACTGAGCTTCTTAGTTCTCCTTAAAGAACCTTTTTGAGATAATTTAGAAATATCGGAAGCTAACTTTATCGAAAGCTTCCATATTTCCATATTTCCATATCTTCAAATGTTTCAATTTTTTGCCCCAAGCCAAATAACTTTACAACATTAAAACTTTGTAACTTTCAAAACTAATTATTCTTCTCAAACTCCTGCATTACAGCAACTAAAGCCTCAACACTTTCTTTTGGTAAAGCATTGTAAGTTGATGCGCGGAAACCTCCAACAGAACGATGCCCTTTCATTCCGATCATTCCTTTATCGGTTGCAAATTTTAAGAATTCTTGCTCTAAATCTTTATACTCGTCGTTCATAATCCAACAAATATTCATGATAGAACGGTCTTCTTTGTCTAGAATAGTTGGTTTGAATAATTTATTTCTTTCGATTTCGTCGTAAAGTAAAGCTGCTTTTTCTTCGTTAATTTTTTGCATTGCTTCAAGACCTCCTAAAGCTTTTAACCATTTTAAGGTTTGTAATCCTGTAAAAATAGGTACAACAGGAGGGGTATTAAACATAGAACCACCGTCAATATGAGTTTTGTAGTTTAACATAGTTGGAATATAACGTTCAACCTTTCCTAGAATAGATTCTTTAATAATTACAAAAGTAACTCCAGAAGGGGCAAAATTTTTCTGAGCACCACCGTATATTAAATCGTATTTAGAAACATCTACTGGACGAGAGAAAATATCTGAAGACATATCTGCAATTAAAGGAATATCGCAATCCATATCGTGTTTAATTTCTGTTCCGTAAATGGTGTTATTTGTGGTGATATGGAAATAATCGGCATCTTTTGGCACATCGTATCCTTTAGGAATAAAATTATATAAAGAATCTGCAGAACTTGCAACTTCAATAACTTCGCCAAAGCCTTTGGCCTCTTTTATTGCTTTTTTTGCCCAAGTTCCTGTGTTAAGATAAGCGGCTTTTTTGTTCATCAGGTTAAAAGGAATCATCATAAACTGTGAGCTTGCACCTCCGCCTAAAAATAACACTTTATATCCATCAGGAATTTTTAATAACTCTTTGAATAAAGCTTCAGCTTCGTCCATAACGGCTTCAAATTCTTTACTTCTATGAGAAATACTCATTAAAGAAATACCTGTTCCTGCAAAGTCTTTAATAGCTTTGATTGTTTCTTCGTATGCTACTTCAGGTAATACTGAAGGTCCAGCGTAAAAATTATGTTTTTTCATTGAAAAGTATATTACAAATTATTTATCTAATAATTAACATTTTAGGAAATCGAAATATCCTATTTTCCCATTTAGCAAATTTAGACAAAAAGAGCGAGATATTAATGATATTAATCAAGTCCTGAGGGGTTTATTTTAACTGCTTTGGAGCAGGTTTTTAAATAGATAACATTTTAAATCTTTCTTCGTATCAATGATTAAACTAAAATTAAAGCATCATTATGAATAAAGTAATATCGTTTTGGCAATGGATTTCTCATCTAGGAATCCAAAAAAACATGTCCTTAGGTGAACAAAAATCAATTACAATACTAAACCGATTCTTAATAGGAATTTTTCTTTTATTTACATTTCTTACTATTTTTAATTTTATTATCTACGATAGGCCTATAGTCGGTTTTGCCGTTTCTGGAGATGTTTTTGTGGCTTTATTTGGACTGATTCTTAATTATTATAATAAATCAAAAATATCAAAAGTTTTAATTAGTATTTTTTTCCCAACGATGATTGTATTTGCTTCTGCCTTTGCAAAGTCTCAGGGTTATACAGATAATATTATTTTGTACTTAGCTCCTCTTTTATTTATTATTACTGGGGTAATGTTGCCAGTTGTATTATTTGGTTCTAAAAAGAAATTAAGATTGTTTTTAGGAGTTCTACCTTTCTTATTAATTTATTTTTTATATGATTGGATCAATTTATTATTTGGAGTTGATTATCATCTATTAAGTTATGATACAGGTGCGTTTTTTGTTTATAAACTTATTGGTTTTGTAATGATGATTTTTATTTCAATGGGTTTAATGGTTATTCAGAATCTTAATTATAGTTATGAAAAGAAACTTAAAAAGGTAAATAGTGATTTGCTAATTTCGGAGCAAATACTGCAACAAACAAACGAAGAATTAGCAGCTTTAAACGATGATTTAGAAGAAAAAAATGACTTAATTTTAAAAAATAAAGAAGATTTAAAAGAACAAAATGAAGAGCTGCAGGCTGCTGAAGAGGAGTTGCGCCAGAACAACGAGGAGCTTTCAACAATTAATGAGAGTTTAGAAGAAAAATCTAAAATTATTGAAAAACAAAAGAATTTAGTTGAACAAGAGAAACAAAAGGCTCTTGATGCTTCTAAATATAAGTCTTTGTTTTTAGCAAATATGAGTCATGAAATCAGAACTCCACTTAATGGAATTATAGGAATGGCTGATATTCTGAAAGAAACAAAACTGACAAAAGATCAGAGAAATAGCTTAGAAATAATCGATATTTCGGGGAATAGTTTACTCTCTATTGTTAACGACATTCTAGATTATTCTAAAATTGAGGCGAATCAATTAGAGCTTGAATCCATTCCTTTTAATTTGTATCATGAAATAGAAAGTGTAAATAAGATGCTTGGGCTAAAAGCACAATCTAAGGGCTTAGAATTGTCCTATTCTATTCATCCAGATACTCCTAAATTTGTTGAAGGAGATGCGCTTCGGATAAAACAAATTTTAATTAATTATTGTAATAATTCGCTTAAGTTTACGGAAAAAGGATTTGTAAATATTGACCTTAGACCTATGAATATCGATAATAATGAGGTTACAATAAAGTTTAGTGTTAAGGATACTGGCATGGGTATTAGCAAAGAAAATCAAGCTAAATTATTTAGTGATTTTGTTCAGGTCGATGCATCAACCACACGTAAATTTGGAGGAACAGGTTTAGGGTTATCTATTTCTAAAAAATTAGCTCACATGATGGGTGGAGAGGTCGGTTTAGAAAGCACATTAGGAGAAGGTAGTACGTTTTGGTTTACAGGAGTTTATAATATTGTTTCTCAGAGTTCTGTTGTATTAGAAAAACAAGATATTGAAGATACAGAAAGCTTAAGAGAACTCCATATCTTATTGGTTGAAGATAATTTGATTAACCAAAAAGTGGCAGCTCATACTATCAAAAAGAATGGGCATATACTTGATATAGCAAATGACGGATTGGAAGCTGTAGAAAAATATAAGAAAAATAAATACGATCTTATATTAATGGATATTCAGATGCCAAATCTGAATGGTTATGAAGCAACTCATGCTATTAGGGGAATTGAGAAAGAAAATGGTAGTAGTGCAGTTAAAATTGTTGCTATGACAGCTAATGCTCTTAAAGGAGAGCGTGAAAAATGCTTAGAATTAGGTATGAACGGATACTTATCAAAACCCTTTAAACAAGAAGCCTTAATTGCAATATTTAGTTAATATTTATTTACGATAAAATTATTATTTATTATGAAAAATATCCTTGAGAGATTCTCAAATTTGGGCGTAAGGGAAAATATGCCTACAAGTCAAAAGAAATCGATAATTTTACTTAACTATCTTATTCTAGGTGTTTTTATTTTATTTACGATATTAACTTTATCCAATTTTGTCCTTAACGATACGCCTTATATAGCTTATTTACTCGATGCCCTAATTGCATTATCGTGTTTATTATTAAATAAGTATGAAAAGACCAATTGGACAAAATTTATTGTTAGCTTCTTGTATCCTTTAAGTTTTTTATCATCATCGGTTTATGCCAGTTTATTTTATCCAAATTATAATGTTGTTTTATACATAACACCCTTGTTGTTCATTATTATGGGAGTTGTGATTCCTGTTTTGTTTTTCGGAGTTAGAGAAAGACAAAAATTAATGATTGCCTTATTACCAACTTTTCTGACATACATTTTTTATCATGAAATTCATTCTTTCTTTGGATTTGAGATTACAGGTATATTTAGTAGTCCCCATTCGTTATTAATTTTTAAAATAGCGGGATTTATTCTTATGATTTTTGGATCGTTTAGTTTAATTCTAATACAGAATCTTAATTCTAAATACGAAAAAGAAGTTAAAAAAACTAACCAAAATTTATTACTTTCTAAATTTGAACTTAAAGAAAGACACAACGAACTGCAGGCTATAGAAGAAGAGCTTCGTCAAAATAATGAAGAATTGTTTACTATTAATGAGAATATTGAGAGGAAGAGTATAATAATTGAGGAAGAAAAAAAGAAATTTGAATTGTTATTTGAGAATTCAAACGATGCTATTTTATTAATGAAAGATGGTAAATTTTACGATTGTAATTCAGCGACAGCACAATTATTTAAATATCCCAATAAAGATGCAATTCTACATCTTAAACCATCTGATATTTCTCCTAAAGAAATTAATAATAAGTTAAGTTCGGATTTATCTCAAGAAATGGTTTCAATTGCTTTAGAAAAAGGAGTTCATAAATTTGAATGGATTCATAAGAAATCTGATGGAACATTATTTCCTTGCGAGGTTTGGTTAACCCCAATGAATATTGAGAATGAAATAATTGTCCATTCTGTTATTAGAGATTTAAGCCAACAGAAGGAGGATGAGCAAATAATAAAAAAACAATTAGAAGAATTAACAGCTGTAGAAGAAGAGCTTCGTCAAAATAACGAAGAACTTCAAACTTTAAATGAAAATACGATTCAACAAAATAAATTAATAACAGAGCAAAAAACACTTTTAGAATTAGAAAAACAGAAAGCTCTAGAAGCTTCGAAATATAAGTCTTTATTTTTAGCTAACATGAGTCATGAAATCAGAACTCCACTTAATGGAATTATAGGAATGGCTGATATTTTAAAAGAAACAAAATTAACAATAGAGCAACAAAAATCTTTAGAAATAATTGATATATCAGGAAATAGTTTGCTTTCTATTGTGAATGATATACTTGATTATTCGAAAATAGAGGCTAATCAATTAGAGTTAGAGAATATCCCTATTAATCTTTTCGACGAGGTGGGAAGTGTTGTAAAAATGCTTAATCTAAAAGCACAATCAAAAGGGTTAGAATTGTCGCATAGTATCCATCCCGATACGCCAAAGTTTATCGAGGGAGATGCACTTCGTATTAAACAGATTCTTATTAATTTTTGTAATAATTCTTTGAAATTTACAGCGAAAGGGTTTGTTAATATTAATATTGAGCCTATTAAGAAAACGAAAGATAAAGTTATTTTAAGATTTAGTGTTAAGGATACAGGGATAGGGATTTCTAAAGAAAATCAAAAAAAATTATTTAAAGATTTTTCTCAAGTCGATGCATCAACCACACGTAAATTTGGAGGAACAGGCTTAGGACTTTCCATTTCTAAGAAATTAGCATATTTAATGGATGGCGAAGTTGGTATAGAGAGTGAATTGGGGCACGGAAGTACGTTCTGGTTTACAGGAGAATACTCTATTAAAGATAGGGTTGAGATTGAAAAAACTCAGAAAGACATTCCTATTCAAGTTAGTCAAGAACTTAGAATCCTCTTGGTAGAAGATAATTTGATTAATCAGAAAGTGGCTGCCCATACGATTAAAAAAAATGGGCATATACTTGATATAGCAAATAACGGATTGGAAGCTGTAGAAAAATATAAGGAAAATAAATATGATCTTATATTAATGGATATTCAGATGCCCAAAATGAATGGCTATGAAGCTACTCAAGCGATTAGAAATATAGAAATGAAGGAAAGTAAAGAAACTACTAAGATTATTGCTATGACAGCGAATGCTTTAAAAGGGGAACGAGAAAAATGCTTGAAATTGGGTATGAATGGATATTTATCAAAACCCTTTAAGCAAGAAGATCTTATTGCGGTTTTATATCAAGCCTAAGCCAATTGTTAAGAATAAGCTTTAGAACTATTAGACTTTCACTTTACACAGTTTATGGGATACTACCTGAATTTTCTACATAGTATCTTTAATGACTGTAAGAAAGTCGGAATATATGCCTTTATTACTTGCTAATATCTCTTTGCCAAAAATATAATTTGAGTCCCCATTATAGTCAGAAACTATTCCGCCTGCTTGCTGAACAATAAATGCCCCTGCTGCAACATCCCAAGGTGATAATCCATACTCGTAAAATCCATCAATACGACCACAAGCCACATATATTAAATCGGTAGCTGCAGTTCCCAATCTGCGAACGCCATGGGTATTCTGAATGAAATATGATAGCGTTGTCATAAAAGGTTCTAAACGCGAGTAATCGTAATAAGGAAATCCTGTAGCAATAAGCGAATCTTCTAATAAAGTTGTTGATGAAACGTTTATCTTGTTACCATTTAAGAAAGCATAGCTATCTTTCCAAGCATAAAAACATTCATCTAAACCGACTTCGTAAACAACACCACCAATCATTTTCTGATTCTTCATTAACCCAATACTGATAGCGAAAGGCGACATGCCGTGTATGTAGTTTGTTGTGCCATCTAAAGGATCAATAATCCACATTATGTCCTTATCGATGCGCTCCACACTATTTTCTTCTGCAATAAAACCCGCATCGGGTAAAATTATTTTAAGCTGATTGACTAATTTCTGTTCAGCAGTTTTATCAACATAACTTACAAAATCGTGTTGCCCCTTCTTTTCAATATCATCAGACTTGAGTTTCTTTTGTTCCTCGCGCAAATAAATTCCTACTTCCTTTGCTAAATCGACAACTTGCATTATTATTTCTTCGTAATTCATGATTCTTTCTTTATTGGAATCCATATCTCTTCTTCAGATTTTGGATCATTCTTTTTATATTTCTCTCCTAAAATTTCGAAATGAGGTCTATCATCTAATTTATACTCCGAATTAGCTAACCATTCTCCAAATATATATTTAAAAATATTATTATCTGTGTTAAATCCTTTATAGTGGAAAACAGCATATAGACCTTCTTCAATAATGAAACGTTCCATATCTTCAGGAATATTCACAAATTCCGAAACTTCAACACTTGCCCATTTTGTAAAGATGGTCTTTTTATCTTCAATATTGAACCGATTAGGGTACACTTGGATAGAAATTAGATTAGAATTGAGAGGATTCGATATTTTATTTCGTAAAGGTAGAAACGCCTTCCATAATTTTGAAGTGGAGCTTTTGGATAGAGACATATCTATTTTTAGCCCCACTAATTTTCGTTGTGGATTAATTTTAATTTGTGGCTTTATCTGATAATTTGTAAAATAAGTTCTCTTGATATATCCTCCTAAAAATTGTCCCGAAAAAAAAGCAAAAATAAAAATAGGATAAGAATATAAGGCAAAGCCAATTCCAAAAGCATAACGTACCCAAACCACAAAAGGGATGGGGATATGAATAGATGCAAACCACCAAAATGAAAGTTTTCGTAAATTGGCTCGCCAAAATCCGAACGGTAAATTTAATAGAAAAATAAGTAACGCAGCAAAAAATAAATTCATAATTTTTTAATTAAAGAGGCTTTCATATTTCCATTTTCTAATACAGAATCCAAACGGACTTTAACGATTTGATTTTGGATGTCTTTATCAAATGGCAACTCAATTTTGATATAATTATCTGTAAAACCATACATAATGCCATTACTGTTCATTATTTCAATAAGAGCAGATCGTTCTGTATTTAAAAAGCGTTCGTTAAAGTAGCGTTGTTTTTTATCTGATAATACATGGAATTGTCGACTCCGTTCTTGACGTTTTTTAATTGGAACAATAGGTTTAATGTCCACAGCAGGTGTTCCTGAACGCTCGGAATACGTGAAGACATGCAAATTCATAATATCTAAACTATTGATAAATGTCTTTGCCTCTTCAAAGTGAGTGTCAGATTCAGATGGAAAGCCAACAATAACATCTACCCCAATAGCTGCATGGGGCATTAGTTTATTGATTAATTCAACCTTTTGGCGGAATAAATTAGAATTGTACCGACGTTTCATTGTTTTTAGAATATGGTCGGAGCCAGATTGCAATGGAATATGAAAATGAGGCATTATTTTCTTTGAATTTGCTACATATTTAATAATTTCATCGGTCAATAAATTAGGTTCTATCGAAGAAATACGAATACGTTCTATACCTTCAACCTTGTCTAACGCTTGAATTAATTCGAAGAATGTTTCGTTAGTTGATTTACCAAAATCCCCAATATTTACTCCTGTTAATATAATTTCTTTAACAGCATGAGCTGCAATATCTTCTGCTTCTTCGATTATTTGTGCAATAGTTCCATTTCTGCTTTTCCCACGAGCCTTTGGAATCGTGCAATATGTACATGGATAATCGCAACCGTCTTGAACCTTTAAAAAAGATCGAGTTCTTTCATTTAGAGAGTAAGCCGAAAAGAAATTGTCAACTTCAGATATTTCGCAAGAATGAACCTCTGGAGCTTTTCGATTGTTTATTTGTTCAAGATATTTATCAAGATTTAATTTCTCGTTGGCCCCCAAAACAAGGCTTACTCCAGGAATATTTACAATCTCTTTTGGTTTTAACTGAGCATAACAACCCGTTACAATTACAGTTGCTTCTGGATTCAGTCTTGTTGCTTTTCTTATGGCTGCTTTACATTTTTTATCGGCTGTGCCCGTTACCGAGCAGGTGTTAATAACATAAACATCTGCCTTTTTGTTAAAGACCGTTTTCTCGAAGCCTTCTGTTACAAAAAGTCTTGAGAGGGTTGCTGTCTCAGAAAAATTTAATTTGCAACCTAAAGTATGAAACGCGATTTTTTGCATTGCTATTTAGAAGAATTTTAGATTGCAAAGCTAGAAAAACTTATTTAGATAGATGCAAAAATACTTTAAGATACATTCAAATGGCAGACTATTTGTTAACTTTGCGTAACAATCCATTTTTTATGAGATATTTTTTAAACGTTTTTGCTTTTTTAATTTTTACAAACCTCTTTTCTCAAGAGTTAATTTTAGATAATTACGTATACCAAGATCAAATAAAAGCAGTGAAAATGGAGATTGCTGATTGGGAAATTTCTTATCCAATTATCGACCTACAAAGCGATAATCAATTACTCCTTTCTTTTGATGACTTATCTGATGAGATAAAAGATTTTTCGTATAAAATAATTCATTGCAATGCAGATTGGATCGTTTCAGACTTATCTGAAAACGAATATCTTAATGGTTTCTTTGAAAATCAAATCGACTCTCCTCGTCCTTCATTCAATACATTTACCAATTTCTTTCATTATAAATTATTTTTACCAAATAATAATGTTCAGTTTAAAGTTTCGGGTAATTATATTATTAAAGTTTACGAAGATTATGATGAACAAAAGCTCGTTTTAACTAGACGGTTTTCTATCAGCGAGAACCTTCTCGAAATTAAGGCTTCAACCCGTAGAGCTATATTAGCAAAATATAGAAGCACTCACCAACAAGTAGATTTTACCGTATTGACGCAAGATCTGGTTATTAACGATCCATATTCCGATATAAAAGTTGTTGTAGTTCAGAATAATATTTGGCAATTGGCTAAGACAGATTTAATGCCTCAATTTGTTAGAGATGGTGCGTTAATCTATGAAGATACAGAAGATAATTCATACAAGGGTTATAATGAATTTCGGCGATTTGATATGAAAAGTCTAAAATATCTTCAAGACAGAATAGCAAAAATTTATTTTGAAGATGATATTTACTTTGTTCGTTTAATGAATGATGATGATAAACGTTTTAAAGTTTATTTAAACGAAAAGGATATTAATGGAAGTTATATTGTTCGTAATAGAGACTATGATGATTTTGAAGTAGATGCTGATTTTGCTCAGGTGTATTTTGTTTTGCCAATGGATGAGCCTGTTAGCGATGGCGATTTATATGTATTTGGGGAGTTGACCAATTGGCAGACTAATGAGCAAAATAAAATGGTTTATAGTTACGAAAAGAAGGCTTATCAGTTGATGTTAAAATTAAAACAAGGTTATTATAATTATGAATATGTTTTTGCTAACAAAGAAAAAAACATTTTTGACCCACAAATAACTGAAGGCACTCATTACGAAACAGAAAATAACTATCTTATTTATGTTTATTTACGAGGTTTTGGGGATGTTTACGATCGATTAGTAGGGTTCAAAATAGTAAATTCGATGAAAGATAATTCTTCAATCTATAATCAATAAAAAACAAATTTTATGAAACTTGAAACTAGATTAACTCAACAGTTGGATATCAGCCACCCAATTATTATGGCTCCAATGTTTTTAGTTTCTAATGTGAAGATGCTAAAAGCCGCTATCGATATAGGGATTGCCGGTGTAATGCCGAGTTTGAATTATTTAGATTCAGAATCTCTGGCTCTCGATATTAAAAATCTAAACGATTATAATAAGAATAAAAAAGGAATCTTTGGAATTAATCTTATTATTAAAGGAAACCTCAAATATAAAGAGCATCTAGATGTTATTGTAAAAAATAAAACGCCCTTGGTAATAACATCGCTTGGAAATCCGAGTGAAGTAATAGAAAAAGTGCATGCATATGGAGGAACTGTTTTTTGTGATGTGATAAATGTTGCTCATGCTCAAAAAGCAGAAAAAGCCGATGGATTTATTGCGGTTGGTCAAGGAGCAGGAGGGCATGCTGGGAATATCTCTTTACAGGTTTTAATTCCTGCTTTGCGTATGCTTTTCCCCTCCAAAATAATTATTGGAGCGGGTGGTGTTGCCAATGCAAAAGGTTTAAAATCTATCCTAGCTCTAGGAGCTGACGGAGTTTCTGCGGGTACTGTTTTTATTGCAAGTCAAGAATCTGAGGTTGACGAGGCTTATAAGAAAGCTATTTTTAAGGCTAAAGCGAGTGATATTACAATGACAAAGATATTGTCGGGAGTTCCAGCTTCTGTTATTAAGTCTGAATATCTTCAGAAAATGGAAAACGAATTAAAATTAAAAAGATTGAATTTAGAAAGAGGAATCGAATTACTTCAGAAGTCTGGTGTTGATGCTGATTATAGTCAAATATTTGTAGCGGGGCAAGTTGTCGAATTTGTAGATAAAGAATTAAGTATTTCTGAAATTGTAAAATCCTTGCTCGAAGATTAAAAAAGTATTTAACTTGCAAATCTATTTAATGATAAAAGATGTCTGTCGTAGATAAGATTAAACAGCCTATAAAAGAGGAGCTTAAGCAGTTCGAGAGCTTCTTTTCATCTAGTATGAAAAGTGACGTGTCTTTGCTTAATTTGGTAACTAAATACGTTTTAAAAAGAAAAGGGAAGCAAATGCGACCAATGGTTGTATTTCTCGTTGCCAATTTATTTGGGAGAAGTAATAATGAAACTAATAATGGTGCTGCATTAATCGAACTTATGCATACCGCCACGTTGGTTCACGATGATGTGGTCGATAATTCAAATCAACGTCGAGGGTTCTTTTCAATAAACGCATTATGGAAAAATAAGATTGCAGTTTTATTAGGCGACTTTTTATTATCCAAAGGTCTTTTACTTGCCGTAAATAATGGGAATTTCGATTTACTTAAGATTGTATCTAAAGCTGTAGAGCAAATGAGTGAAGGAGAATTACTTCAGATTGAAAAAACTCGTAAATTGAATATTACAGAAGATATTTATTTTGAAATTATCAAAAAAAAGACAGCTGTACTAATTGCCTCCTGTGCTGCAGTGGGTGCTAAATCTGTTGGAGCAACTTCGGAGGAAGTAGAACAAATGTGGCAAATGGGTGAGAATATTGGGATGGCTTTTCAGATAAAAGACGATTTATTCGATTTTCAATTAGATAATATTACAGGAAAACCTGCAGGAAACGATATTCAAGAAAAGAAAATGACGATTCCTCTTATTTATGCACTTAATAACACCGATAAAGCGAAGGCCAAGAGCATTAAAAAAATTATTAATAAAAATAATAAAACTAATTCCGATATTAAAGAAGTGGTTGGGTTTGTAAATCAGAGTGAAGGAATTGTATATGCTACTAAGAGGATGAATGAGTTTAAAAATAAAGCACTTGAAATTATCAATCTTTATCCTGATTCGGTTTACAAAGCCTCAATAATTGAATTAATCAATTATACTATTTCTCGTAATAAGTAGGCATAAAAAAAGGATACTCTAGTAGAATATCCTTCTTCATATATTATTTAATTCTAGTTATTCAAAGAAAATCTTTCGAAAGAATTTACTTTTATTTCAGCGTCAATACCTTTAAGATAAGTAGCAACTGTTGCTTTACCATCTTTCACAAAGATTTGATTCATTAAAGTATTTTCTTTATAGAATTTTCCTAATTTACCTTGAGCAATTTTGTCAAGTATCGCCTCTGGCTTACCGTCTAAACGAGCTTGCTCACGACCAATTTCTAATTCTTTAGCAACAACATCTGCAGGAACATTATCTTTATCTACAGAGACTGGTGACATTGCTGCAACTTGCATAGCAACATCTCTACCAACTTGTGCGTCAATTTCTTTGTTAAAAGAAACTAAAGTAGCTAATTTATTACCTTGATGAATGTAAGGGATAACCATTTCGGAAGAAGCGCTAGCAAAACCTCCCAATTCAATTTTCTCTCCAATAATCCCTGATTTCTCAGCAACTAAATCACCAATTTTATGGCCTTCTAATTCTACTTCTTTAAGCTCATCTAAAGTAGAAACTTTAGTTTCGATAGCTTTATCGAGGATTGAGGTGGCGAAGCTAATAAAATCTTCGTTAATAGCCACAAAATCTGTTTCACAATTTAAAACGACGATTGCTCCATTTTTATTGTCGGTAGTTGTCTTAGCTAAAACAACTCCTTCAGTAGCATCACGATCGGCTCTTTTATTTGCAATTGCTTGTCCTTTCTTACGAATTTCTTCAACTGCGTGGTCAAAATCACCATTAGCCTCAATCAAAGCTTTTTTACAGTCCATCATTCCTGCTCCAGTAGCTTTTCTTAGTTTAGCAACATCTGCTGCTTTTATATCTGCCATTGTTATATTCTTTAAAAAATTATTCTTTGTCTTCTTTTTTAGCTGGTGCTTTTTTTGCTGGTGTAGCTTTTTTAGCAGGTGCTTTTTTTGCTGGTGTCTTTTTAGCAGGTGCTTTTTCAGTAGCATCCTTCTTTACAGAAACTTTTTCAGCTTTAACTTCTTTCTTTTTTTCTTCAGTAACAGGTGTTTCTTCTACTTTTTTAGCTTTTTCTTCTTTTTTAGCCTTTTTGTTTTCTGCATTTTTTTCTCTTTCAATTTTACGTTCAGCAAGACCTTCTTTAATAGAAGAAATCATGATTTCAGAAATAAGAGAAATAGAAGCTGAAGCATCATCATTAGCAGGAATAGCAAAATCTACTAAAGTTGGATCAGAATTAGTATCAACCATAGCGAATACAGGAATATTTAATCTACGTGCTTCACGAACAGCAATATTTTCTTTATTGATATCGACAATAAACATTGCAGCAGGTAAACGAGTTAATTCTGCAATGCTACCTAAGTTTTTCTCTAACTTAGCTCTTTGACGCATAATTTGTAATTGCTCACGTTTCGATAAAATATCCATGGTTCCATTGGTTTTCATTTTATCGATATTATTCATTTTCTTTACAGCTTTACGAATAGTAGGGAAGTTGGTTAACATTCCTCCTAACCATCTTTCTGTAACGTATGGCATATTTGTTCCTTGAAGCTTTTCAGCGATAATCTCTTTGGCTTGTTTTTTTGTAGCAACGAATAAAATCTTTTTTCCTGATTTAGCTATCTGTCTTAATGCAGCAGCTGCCTCATCGATTTTAACGACGGTTTTATTTAAGTCAATTATATGAATGTCGTTACGTTCCATAAAAATATACGGAGCCATAGCTGGATTCCACTTTCTTTTTAGGTGGCCGAAATGAGCACCTGCTTCAAGTAATTCTTTAAAATTTGTTTTTGGCATTTTATGTTTTTTTATTTGTTTACATTCAGTAATTTGTTAGGCAATCAATAAGTAAACTTCCGTACGAAGTGTCTTACTAATTTCGATACTAAACAAATTGCCAGTAAGTGTATTAACGTTTTGAGAATTGAAATTTCTTACGAGCTTTCTTTTGTCCTGGCTTTTTACGTTCAACGATTCTTGAATCACGAGTCATAAATCCTTCTGCTTTTAAGGCTGGTTTATTTTCTTCGTCTAATTTCACCAAAGAACGAGCAATTCCTAATCTAATAGCTTCGGCTTGTCCATTGTATCCGCCACCACTAACGTTAACAACGATATCGAAATTACCCATAACTTCTAAAGTGTTTAGGGGCTGAGTTACGATATATTGTAATGTCTCTAATGGGAAATAGATTTTATAATCTTTCTTGTTGATTGTGATATTACCTTTTCCTTCTTTAAGGTATACGCGAGCAACAGATGCTTTTCTTCTTCCAACTGAATTGATAACTTCCATAGCTTATTTAATTTCGTTTAATTTGATTGTTTTAGGCTTTTGCGCTTCGTGTTCGTGCTCTGTAGAATCGTAAATATATACGTTCTTTAATTGTTGAGCTGCTAAACGATTTTTAGGCAACATCCCTTTAATAGCTTTTCGTACCATTTCGGTTGGCTTCTTAGCCATAAGGCTTTCAGCATTAATTGTTCTCTGACCTCCTGGGTAACCTGTATGAGAAATGTAAGTTTTGTCAGCCCACTTGTTTCCTGTTAATCGGATTTTGTGTGCATTCAAAATAATAACATTATCACCACAGTCTACGTGAGGAGTAAAATCAGGCTTGTTTTTACCTCGGAGTATTTTTGCTACTGCCGAAGATAATCGTCCTAAGACTTCTCCTTCTGCATCGATAACATACCACTGTTTGTTTACAGTTGCTTTGTTTGCCGATACAGTTTTGTAACTTAATGTGTTCATTTACTTTACTGTTATATAATTGACTTTATTTAATTCTATCTGTACACTTAATTATTTTAGATTACTGACATAAGGATAATCCACCTAAAAAAGCGAACTGCAAAAGTATAAAGTTTTTGCGAATCTACAAATACTCTATCTGTTTTATTTTCAAATATTTATTTAATATTTTGCAAAATTGATCTAAATGTACTAATGTGCTCTATTTAAAATAATTAGTATAAGATAAAGTTATCTCGAGAATCTTAAATATGTTCACAAGTCTGTTATTAAATAAATTTATTTACGTTTTCTTCCTTCAAAAATAGCTCATTTTTTTGTGTTAATTAAGGTTCCTCTTTTTTAAAAAGTGTACAAATACTTTTATTTATTATTATCCAGCGAGTATCACATTCTTATTTTTTCTTATATTTGCATATTCTACTTTATAGATATTTTTATAAAATAACTTTTATTATTAAAATGAAAAGCCATCACGATATCCCATTTTGCGAGCAATGCGTTTCTAATATGACAAATATTTTTAAGCACTTAAGTCAAGAAGAAATTGAGAATCTTAATTATACAAAATCTTGTAATTTTCATAAAAGGGGAGAAATTATTTACCACGAAGGAAATAGACCTACCGGTGTATATTGCGTGTCGAAAGGGATAATTAAGTTATATAAAACTGGAATCGAAGGTAAAGAGCAGATAATACGTTTTGCTAAGAAAGGCGATATTATTGGTTATCGATCTATTTTGAGCTCTGAACTAGCTTGTACAACTGCAAAAGTAATAGAAGAAACGAATCTTTGTTTTATTCCATCCGAAGCGTGGTTGGATTTATTGCATAGTAATAATGAGTTTTCGTTTGATATTATGAAGTTTGCTTGTGACGAATTAGGGAAGTCTAACTCTTTTATTACAGATATTGCACAAAAGAATGTGAGAGAACGTTTGGCCGAGATCTTACTTTTTCTAAAAAATGATTTTGGATTAGACAAAGATGGTGTTATTAAGATTTCTTTAACTAGAGAGGAGATTGCTAATATTACGGGGACAGCCACAGAATCTGCTATACGATTATTGTCAGAATTTAAAGAAGATAAAATAATAGCATTAAATGGTCGTAAGATTACGATTCTTGACGAGAAAAGACTTCAAAAAACTGCCAATATATACTAATGTATAGATACACACTTGTTATATTATTTTCTTTTTTATTTGTAATTGGGTTTTCTCAAACTACTCAATCAGGTTCTGTTAGTCAAGAAAAAGAAATGGAGCAAGGAGATATTATTCCTTCGATGTCTGCTTTCTATGCTTTTGAGTTAGCTGCAGGCGATTTGTCGAATCGATTTGGATTTAATCACAAAATAGGTGCGGCATTTAGTCTTAAACTTAAGAAAAATTGGGTTCTAACTTTTGAAGTAGGCTACATGTTTGGGCAAGATTTAAAAAAAGAAGCATACTCTGTTTTAGATCCATTAAAAACTAAAAACGGTCAAATAACTAGTAAATATGGAACTCCAGGAAGTATTTTATTGGGGGAACGTGGTTATACACTGATGTTTAAAGGAGGAAAGATTTTGCCTTTTCTTCAGACTAATAAAAATTCAGGCCCAATGCTACAGGGAGGAATCGGTTTTCTTCAACATAAAATTAGAATTGATAATGCAGGAAATGATACCCCACAAGTTTCTGATGATTATAAAAATGGTTACGATCGTTTAACTAATGGAATTGCGTTTTCAGAATTTATTGGTTATCGTCATTATGCTAATAATAAAATGTCTAATTTCTATATTGGTATAGAATGGACTCAAGCATTAACCCAAAATAGAAGAGCTTATAATTACGATTCTATGGAATACGACAACATTAAGCGTCTAGATATGTTATATTCTGTAAAGGCGGGCATTGTCATTCCTTTTTCACGTAGAGCTCCTAAAGAATTTTATGCTTACTAAAACTTTTTGTTTTGAATACTCTCTCTGAAAATAGTTGTATTGCTCCACCGTTCTTAGAGAAAGGAGATACAATAGCTATTATTTCTTCGGCTCGGAAAATTTCCAAACAAGAGCTAGAGCCATCCATCAGTATTATCGAAAAAGAAGGTTATAGAGTTTTGCTCGGAGAAAATATTTTTAAAGAAGATCATCAATATTCGGGTAACGATTTACAACGTATTTCAGATTTACATGATGCTTTTCAGAATACTGAAGTCAAGGCTATATTATTTGCAAGAGGAGGCTATGGATCTGTACGGCTTTTAGAACTTGTTGATCTTGAGATTATTAAAAGTAACCCTAAATGGATTATTGGATATAGCGATGTAACGGTTTTTCATTCTTATTTTCACGAACAGATTGGTATCCAAACTATTCATGGAAGTATGCCTATTAATTTTGGAGCTTATCAACAAGACGATTTGCCTATTCAATCTTTATTTAATGCGCTTGAAGGTAAAAAATTGCACTATGAAATTGAATCTTCTGCTGACAATAAATTAGGAGGTACTGAAGGTATTATTGTAGGAGGGAACTTATCCATTATTTATAGTTTGAGAGGCACTTTAGCAGATGTTAAAACTGATAATAAGATATTATTTATCGAAGATTTAGACGAGTATCTTTATCATATCGATAGAATGATGATGAATCTTAAAATTGGAAGGAAATTAGATCGCCTAAAGGCTCTTGTTGTTGGAGGAATGAGCGATATGAACGATAATACTATTCCTTTCGGAAAGACGGCAAAAGAAATTATTTTAGACGCAGTAAAAGATTTTGATTATCCAGTATTATTTGATTTTCCAGCAGGTCATATTAAACAAAACTATGCGTTACGATTGGGTAGTTTTGTGAGGATTGAAATAAATACTGAGAAAGCATATTTAGATTTCATTGCCTAGATAATTTTATTATTAATAATTCTATTTTGAATATTCGTCTACTTCATAATAATGAAATTGATTTTAAATTATGGGATACTTTAATTCTGTCATCTCCTAAATCTTCGATTTTCCATTTTTCATGGTTTCTAGAGTTAATAGATGATGATTGGTATGCTCTAATTGCGAATGATTATAATTGGGTATTTCCATTTTTTGTTCAGAAGAAACAAGTGTATTTCCCTCAATTAATACCCTACTTGGGTATAGTGTCTTCGAAAACATTAAGTGTAGATGAATTTGAATCTATTTTAGAATTTTGGAATAAAAACTTTGTGAGTATTGATTATCATTTCAGTAAATATCAATATAAGTTTAGTCAAGACCCATTATTTATCCCGAGTCCATATTTTCAAAAAGATTTAATTAAGCGATACAATAACATTGCAAAAACCTTTAGTCCCGAAGTAAAACAAAATTTAGATATTGCAAATAATAATCAACTTAGATGTATTAGTTTACGTTCTCTATTTAATTTTATTTCGTTCATAAAAGAATATTCTAATTATTCAATGGATGAAATTAAAACGATACAAAAAATCATCCTTCGTGCTACTAGATTAAAAAGAGGAAAAATGTATTCTATTTACAATAAGAAAAATGAGCTTTCTGCAGTCGCATTTTTGCTTTTTTCAAAATCGAAAGCTTATATCATGTATACTGCTTATGCTCCAGAAGCAAAAAAGGAAAGGGCAGATTACAAAATGATAAATACTATTATTGAAGAATTGTGTTTGTATAATATTACTTTAGAAAATCATAGTCATAACAATAAGTCTCAGATTTTTGAAGCATTTAATTTTAAATCATATCATTCTTATCAGTATCAGCACCATACCAAACAAAATTTATTATCTTTATTGCAACAATTCTTAAAAAGAAATTAGATATGCTTATTAATTTTAACGAGAAACAATCGCTTATAAATCAGTATATTGCAGAAATGCGAGATGAAAAGATTCAGAAAGATTCGTTACGATTCAGAACTAATATGGAGCGAATAGGAGCTTTGATTGGCTATGAAATTTCTAAAGTATTAGAATACGAAGCTGTTGATATCCAAACGCCTTTGGGGATTTCGAAATCTATGGTTCTCAAAGATAAAGTTGTATTGGCGACTATTTTAAGGGCGGGCTTGCCACTAAGTAACGGGTTTTTAAATGTTTTTGATAAAGCAGAAAGTGGGTTTGTAACGGCATATCGAAAATATCATAGCGATAACGATTTTGATATAAAGATCGAATATATGTCTTCTCCTAGATTAGATGATAAGGTATTAATTCTTTCGGACCCAATGCTTGCAACAGGTTCGTCAATGGTGATGGCGTATAAATCCTTGCTTAAAAATGGAATTCCAAAGCATACTCATATTGTGGCAGCAATTGCTAGCAAGGAGGGTGTTGAATATGTTAAACGCAATATTAAAGACTCAGAAATTACTATTTGGACAGGTGCTATTGATGATGAGTTAACGGTTCAATCATATATTGTTCCTGGTCTAGGAGATGCAGGGGATCTTGCTTTCGGCGAAAAAGAGTAATTCTAAAAAGAATATAAATTATGTGGTTAAAAGCATTGGGATTCTTTTTGCTTAGTTCTGTGAAATTTGCTGTGGCTGCATTACCTATTGCAGTTGCATTTAATTATCAAGAAGCTCTGTTTATCTCAATTTCTGGAGGAATAGCAGGCGCTTTCTTCTTTTTATATATCTGGAAGTATATTCTTGAAGTATGGAATATTCATATTGTCAAGAAAGTCGAAAAACCGATTTTGAAAGTAAAAGTTAATAAGAAGAAACGACAAATTATTAAACTTAAGAATTCTTATGGGTATTGGGGTATTGTTATTCTTACACCTGTAATTCTATCAATTCCTGTCGGTGCTTTTATACTGAGCCAATATTATAAAAATGAAAAGCTAAAGTTTCTTCATTTAAGTGTTGTTGTGAGTATCTGGGGGGTCTTTTTAATTAGTTTTTTTGAGTTTTTTTACGACCAATTTTTTTAGAACAAAGCCACCTCAAATTATTATGAGATGGCTTCGGATTTATGATATTGATTAAGTCATTTAGTTTAATGATTTTGTATTTTTATTTGTGCCTTGTCTGCAAGACCAAGTTCCTATAGTTGGTGAAGTATAATTTGCTTTGGTACATACTAGATGTTCACCATCGAGTATTACAAGATTTCCTGAAGAATTAATTCGACAATCATCAAAACTAATTAAAGATCCAAATGCTTCAGTATTTCTGCTTGAAACTAAACCGCCTGTTTGATCTAAAACCTGAATTGTTGGTTTAGAATCTTTTAAACGATTAAATACTAAGAATGAGTTGTTGGATTGGAGAAGAACTTGTTCATCGGCTAAAATAACACCTTCTTTTTGGGCATCAATATTTCCACTGCTTGCATCAATAATTGCTATACTTGTAACAATTCCCCAACTGTCGTCATCTTTGTAGCTGGCGATAATCTTTCCATTAGAATATAAAATTACAGGATCAGGTAAGCTATAATTACATAATTTCTTCACCCAATTTTCAGAACCATCAGATAATTTATAAGAATGAATATAGCTTGTGTCGTGAGCCGCTTCTTCATAATATACATTTCCTTGACCATCGAAAATGGCTCTAGTTGTTGGCTTACTTTGATAATCTATATCAGTAGATTTTCTCCATAAAAGAGAAGCGTCAGAACCATTGTCTTTATATATACTAATTCCTAAATTATAGGTGCTTAATTCGTTGCGTGTTGCTAAGCAAATTTTATCTTGATATACGCTTATTCTTGGATCTGCGTGATGATCTAAATTGATTTGCCAATTTGTAGTTCCTGTCGATGGTGAAATTGAAGAGAGTATGCTTAGGTGATCAAAAGTATTGCATTGAGCTAAGTACAAGATGCCATTATTATATGCCATATCTACAAAACCTGTTGTTAAGGTATTTTCCCAAAGTAAACTACCGTCACTAAGGTTAAGTGCGGCTAATTTATCCCAATTATAGCCTATAATGAGTTCGTTATCAGTAATGGTAATTAAGTCATGTTTGTTGTATGATGCTTCAGAAAGAGTAACTTTCCAGTTCAAATTTCCATCTTTATTAATGGAATATACATAATTCTCATTATCAAATTTCCCAATGCCATAAATATTATCATTATTATCTAATGCAATATCTTTGGAGATATTGTAATCAAAATCACTAAACTGATAATCCCATAAATAAGTAGTTGTGGAATTGTCATTGTTGTCAGTATTTGAATTGTTAGAAGAATCGCTTGGCGAAACATCTTCTTTCTTACATGATGAAAATACGATTACAAATGCAAGTAAGATTAAAGTTAATTTTTTCATTTCTTTTTATCTTTTATCATTGTTAATTAATAATACAAAATTATCAGAGTATGTGATATTATTGTTCACCCGATAGGGTGATTTTGTGTTCTTAGATGTTAAAAAATCTTAATTTTCATCTTGAATTATTATACTTTAGATTAAATTTATCCAACGACATCAATTATTACTTTATTATAAAAATAATTTTGGCAAAAGCCATTTATTACTTTACTTTCTTGTAATTTTGAACTGTAACAGGTGTCATTTTGTATTTATTAACCTGTATTTATTTAAATTATTATGAAAAAAAATAAAAAAACAAAACATAGACTTAAAACAAAGAACTCGTTCAATTGGAATAAACGCCAATTGACCAATGAGATTCTTAAAGTATTTTCGCAAAATTCAAAATTAATTCTTAATTATAGGCAAGTTGCTAAAAAGTTGGGCGTTAAAGGAGAGGCTCTCAAACAACGAATTCAACAGACTATGGTAGATTTGGCCGAGTTAGAACAATTGAAAGAAATCTCTAGAGGACGATTTATTTATACAACCAAGGAAACTTATATTATTGGTACCGTAGATCTTACTGCTAGAGGAGCTGCTTATATAGTCTCAGACGATTTGGAAGATGATATTTTTGTTTCTCAAAATAATTTAATGCATGCTTTGAATGGTGATATTGTTAAAGTGTTTTTATATGCTATTCGTCGTGGACGACAGCCAGAAGGAGAAGTGGTGGAAATATTGGAGCAGCATAAAACTGAATTTGTAGGAACGGTTGAAGAATCTAATGGTTTTGCTTTTGTTATTTGTGATAGTAATAAAATGCCATATGATATATTCTTACCTGCAAAAGAATTAAAAAAAGCAGAAAATGGTCAGAAGGTTATTGTAGCGATTAACAGTTGGCCAAAGAAATCGAAAAGTCCGATTGGAAAAATAGTTTCTGTACTTGGTTGGCCAGGTGATAATGAAACGGAAATGAATGCAATAATGGCTGAATTCGATTTGCCAATGAAGTTTCCCGATAAAGTTATTAAAGCTTCTGAGGTTATTTCAGAAGATATTAGCGAGGAAGAAATTGCTAAGCGAAAAGATTTTAGAGAAGTTACCACTTTTACTATTGACCCGCACGATGCTAAAGATTTTGACGATGCTCTTTCTATTAGAAAAATAAAGGACAATTTATGGGAGGTTGGCGTTCATATTGCCGATGTTTCGCATTACGTAATTCCAGGTTCGGTTCTCGATAAAGAAGCTATACGAAGAGCAACTTCGGTGTATTTGGTAGATAGGGTTGTTCCTATGTTGCCAGAACGATTATCGAATGGAATTTGTTCGCTTAGACCAAACGAAGATAAACTTTGCTTTTCTGCTGTTTTTGAGATTAATGAAAAGGCAGAAGTTCAGAAACAATGGTTTGGTAGAACAATTATTAATTCTGATAGACGATTTTCATACGAGGAAGCGCAGGTTATAATAGAAGGCGAGGACGGTGATTTAAAAGAAGAAATTCTAAAACTTAACGAATTGGCTCAGATTTTAAGAGGGGAAAGATTTAAAGATGGATCTATTGCATTCGATAAAGTTGAATTAAAATTTAAGTTAGACGAAAAAGGACATCCTTTAGGTGTTTACTTTAAAGAATCGAAAGAAGCTCATAAATTGATTGAAGAATTTATGCTCCTTGCTAATAAAAAAGTTGCTGAGTATGTTGGGAAAGTAGATAAAAAAGAAAAGCAGAAGACTTTTGTCTATCGCGTTCACGATACGCCTAATCAAGACAAGTTAGTTGCTTTTTCAAATTTTGTAGAACGTTTTGGTTACCGAATGAATATTGGTTCGACCAAAAATATTTCTAATTCGATTAATAAGTTATTGAAAAGTGTAAAAGGAAAGGCAGAGCAAAATGTGGTAGAAACTTTGGCTATTCGTTCTATGGCTAAAGCGGAATATACCACAGAGAATATCGGTCATTACGGTTTAGCTTTTGAGTATTATACTCATTTTACATCTCCTATTCGTCGTTATCCTGATGTGATGGTTCATCGATTATTGCAAAGTTATTTGAATGGAGAAGCTTCTAAACTAAAATCGAAATACGAAGATTTATGTAAGATATCTTCTAAACAAGAAAAAATGGCAGCAACAGCCGAACGGCAATCCATTAAGTATAAGCAGGTTGAGTTTATGCAAGATAAGGTTGGTAAAGAATTTGAAGGTGTTATTTCGGGAGTTACCGAATGGGGTATTTATGTGGAAATTTCTGAATACAAAACCGAAGGAATGGTTCGTATTAAGGATATTACCGACGATCATTATTTCTTCGATGAAGAAAATTTCTGCTTGATAGGTCGTTTATATAAACGTAAACTTCAATTAGGAGATAACGTAAATATATTGGTACAGAAAGCTAATTTAGAAAAGAAACAACTAGATTTTTTATTAGTGGAAGACTAATCTTTTTGTCAATAGAAAATGGGAAAGTCCAGAATGGTAGTATCCCATAAACTGTGTAAAGTGAAAGTCTAATGGTTCCAAGTTACCGTTAGACTTTTTATATTTATATAACCAAACACAGAACAATGGACAAAGAAGAA
>JAMOQL010000187.1 GCA_027064025.1 Bacteroidales bacterium | reverse complement strand
GGATGTGAAATTGACGGCCCTTTGGCTTTAGATAATATTGTTTCGAAAGAGGCTGCTGAACATAAAGGTATTGTTAGTAATGTTGCAGGTGATGCCGATATAATTTTAACTCCAGACATCAATGTTGGGAATGTTTTTTATAAATCTCTAAATTTTCTAGGAGGAGCAGTTTCTGCAGCCGTGATTATGGGAGCACAAGTCCCAATAGTATTAACATCTCGATCCGATTCCGAGGAAAGTAAATTAATGTCTATTGTTTTAGCATCAGCAATGAAATAGATTTATTTTTTAATAATAAATTTGATAATAATACAAAATGGAAGGTTACCAAGTACATGTAAATCAAGAGTTCGATGAGCAAATTCGTATTCTAGCGATTAATCCAGGTTCTACTTCGACAAAAATTGCCGTTTATCAGAATTCTAATCCTGTTTTTTTAAAAAATATTAAGCATACAAAAGATGAATTAGATCAATATGAAACTGTTGCTGAGCAATTTGAGTTTAGAAAGAAAATAATTTGTGATGAATTAAAAGGAGCTGAAATAAAGATTGAACTTATTAAAGCAATTGTAGGGAGAGGAGGATTGGTTAAGCCAATAGAATCGGGTGTGTATGAGGTTAATGAGGCTCTTAAACGAGATCTGATTAATAGCCCTTTTGGGGAACATGCTAGTAATCTTGGAGGTTTAATCGCCGAAGATATGGCTAAGCATTTGCCTAACGCAAGAGCTTTTATTGCAGACCCTGTAGTTGTCGATGAGTTATCTGAATTGGCTAGAGTTTCTGGCCATCCAGCTTTTCGTAGAGTTTCAATATTTCACGCTTTAAATCAGAAGGCTGTTGCTCGTCAGCATGCCAAATCTGTAATGCGTAAGTACGAAGATATGAACTTAATTGTAGTTCATTTGGGCGGAGGTATTACAGTTGGTGCTCATGAAAAAGGAAGAGTTGTAGATGTAAATCAAGGTCTAGATGGTGATGGTCCTTTTTCTCCTGAACGTAGTGGAAGTTTACCTGTTGGACAATTAGTTTCTTTGTGTTTTTCTGGTCAATATCCGAAAGCTAAGATTAAGAAAATGATTAAAGGCGAAGGGGGGCTGGTAGCGTACATGGGAACTAATTCGGCATACGAAGTGGAACAAATGGCCGTAGCTGGTGATGAAAAAGCAAAGTTCTACTACGAAGCAATGGCTTATCAAGTCGCAAAAGAAGTAGGAGCTATGTGTCCTGTTTTAAAAGGTAATGTCGATGGTGTGCTAATTACCGGAGGAATTGCTTATAGTAAATGGTTTATTAATATGATTATTGAACGTATATATCGTATAGGTCCTGTTCATATTTATCCAGGTGAGGATGAAATGAATGCTCTGGCTATGAATGGTTTAATGGCTATGAAAGGAGAGATTGAGATTAAAGATTATTTGGGATAGGCTTATTTTTGATTAAAGTTATTTAAAAGGCTATTTCATATTCAGAGATAGCCTTTTTTGTTATTCTTTATTTTTCACAATTAAATCATCAAAATAAGTTACAGCATCAGATTTTGTCCATAGTCCTATTCTTCCAGCATCTTGGAATGTTTTATCAGTTGTATTAAGTTCTAATATATTATTGAAAAAGCATTGTATTCGATCGCCTTTCATTATTATTTTAATATTATACCATTGTTTAGAATTAATTTTTATACTTGCGCTTTCTAACTCTATTCTATTACCATTTACAACTTTATAAACTCTAAAATTATTTTCTAATGGATTGGCACGAGCAACATAGTAATTGTTTGGGTCAATATAACGCCAAATTGGACCGCCACCTTGGTCACCTTCGCCATCAATACCTTTAAATTTAACAGAAAGTTCAACATCTTTATAATTTAGATGATTATTTGTGATAAGATTAAATCGATAATCAGTTTGTTCATTGGATAATTGTGCTAATATTTTGTTTCCGTGATCATCTATTAGTTTCCAATCACACATATTCCCCTCACCAGTAATTGCAATTTCCCAATCTTTAGGTTTATAATTATCAAAATTGAAATTTATATTTGTGGAAATTTCTACTTTCCTGGATTTGTTAACTCTTTGCTGATTATTTGAATTACAGAAAGTTAAAACAGTTAATCCCGTTACTAAAACAATTGTGCTTAATAGATTCATATTTTGTGTATTTTATTAATTAATTTTTTTTAAAAAACTTGGTAATACTATTAATAATAGTGGTAAACCAACAATAAAACCACCAATAACAGCAATAGCTAAAGCCTGTTGCATTTGAGCTCCAATACCTATTCCGATTGATAAAGGGATTAAAGCTAAGATTGCACTTAATGCAGTCATTAAATTGGGGCGTATTCTTAGTGATATTGCATTACGAATAGCAAAATTATTACTGTGATTTTCTTTGTCTTTAAAGTATTGATAAACTGTAAAAATAGCATTTTCTGCAATAATTCCTACTATCATAATTAGTCCTGTGTATGAGCTTACATTTAATGGGATATTAAAAATATAAAGCATTATTAAACTACCCGAAATACCCAACATCGAAATGAATAAAATCAATATTGATACAAGCCATTTTTTGAATAAAAACATTAACACTACAAAAACTAAAAGTGCGGCTAATGCAAGAATCATCATTAATTCTTTAAAAGATTGTTGTTGTTGCGCATAAGCTCCGCCATATTCTATTGAGTATATTGGAGGTAAATTTACTTTCTGAGAAAAGTTTTTTTTGAGGTCGTCAATGGCAGTTCCTAAGTCTGTATTTTGGAGGCGTGCGGTTAAAATAATTACAGGTTTTAGATTTTCTCTATTTTCTATTACATCACCATTTTGTGGTACAACATCGCAAAAGAAAGAGAATGGTCGTGTGCTTCCATCAGGTAAAAATATAGCTTGCTTTTTTAATACTTCAAGGTCGTTATTAGCAAAATCAATAAAACGCATTATTACTCGGCGCATTTGCTGACCTTCTTGAATATCACCAATTTGCAATCCAGAAGTCATGCTTGCTTGGTCGGGATTCGGAGTCGGTATTTGAGCAGAATGCCCAATTGGAACTCCCTCAATAATGGCATTTAATTGGGTATTAAAATTACTTAAATTTATGTTGTATAAAGCTAGTTTATCGAGTTTAGGCTTAAATATTAGTGATGGACCTTCAGGAACTAAACCATCATCAATATCAACTATACCTGGAATATTTATCATAACATTATGGCATTGTTCTGCAATTTCTTGAAGTTTAGTATAATCTTCACCAAAAATCTTAACTTCGATAGGTTGTGCTTTCCCAATTAAATCACCCAATAAATCAGCTATTCGCTGTCCAAATTCAATATTTAAAACAGGAACTTTTTCTGAAATATTGTGTCTCAGATTATTAATTACTTCCTCGGTAGATTTGGTTCTATCGTGTTTTAACTGAATGGAATAATCACCTTCATTGGCGGGGTGTGAACGAAATGACATGCGAATTCCTGTTCGGCGTGAATAACTTTCGACATTAGGATTTTCTAAAATTACTTTTTCCATTTCTTGACATAAACGATCGGTTTCGTTAATATTTGTGCCTGGAGGAGAGTAATAATCTAAAACAATTGAGCCTTCGTCAAGTTCGGGTAAAAAGCCTGTTTCTAATTTTGTACTGGCAAAATATCCAGTAAATAGAAGAAGAAGAATAAAAACAACCGAAAAGGCTGGTTTGTTGAAGAACCACGATAAATACGATATTTTTATTTTATTATTTTCAAATTTTACTTTGTGTTTGTAACCAATTAGAATATGAAAAATAGGTAATAGCAACCAAGTAACCAAAAATGAAACTACCATGGTAATTTGCATTGTATCCGATAATATTCGAAAAAAACTACCTGCTAAACCACTCATTAATCGGAATGGGAAATGAATAACAATAGTTGATAGTGATGAGGCAATCATTGCTGGAAGTAAAAATTTTATTGACATTTGTACAACTTGATAACGATTTTTATCAGGGTAATCTTCGTGGTTCTGATAAATTTGTTCGATGATAACAATGGCATCGTCAATAATCAATCCGACCGAAGCCGCAATAGCTCCAAGCGACATAATATTTATTGTGATACCAACCAAATGTAGCACTAAAAATGAAAATGCAATCGTAACAGGAATAGTAAGAATTACTACCATACTTGAACGCCACGAACGTAAAAATAAGATGATTACAAAAATGGCTAAAAACAATCCTTCATAAATAGTTTTCATTGTACCATCGACACTTTCGGTAACAAAAGAAGATTGGTTATAATAGGGTTTTAATTCAAATCCTTTAGGCAAAAGTTTCTTAATTTCGGAGGCTTTGCGTTCGATATTATCTGCAAAATCGGTGAGATTTACTCCAGGCTGTTTAATGATATCGATAATTACCGCATTATTTCCATTGGCATTTATTTTTATAAATTCTTGCTGTTCTTCTAGTTTTATTTGTGCAATATCTTTAACTCTAATTATTCTTCCATTTATATTTTTAATAATAATATTATTTAGTTCTTCTATGTCTTTAACCCGTGTATCCAAGAGAGTTAGGTACATACGATAATGATCTGGTAACAGACCTGATGATGAAACAAAATTACTGTTTTCAAAAGCCGTAATAATATCTTGTGGTACCAATCTTAAAGAAGACATTTTTTCAGGCTTGGGGACAATAACATATTCTTTATTTCTACCACCACGAATCACAACATTAGAAATACCATTGACTTGCGAAAAACTAGGGCGTACAATTAGATTAGCAATATCTTTTAAATCAACATCAGTTTTATCGGGGTTTTCGAGGGTATATCCATAAACAGGGAACAGTGATTGATTCATTACCTCAGCCGAAATATTTACCCCAGGAGGCAAAAAGTTTTTTATCTCGTTGATACGACTTTCCAATTGTGGTTTTAGTGCGTAAATATCTAGCCCCCAATCAAAATAAACCTCGACAGTAGCACTTCCACGGCTTGTATTACTCTTAACCATTCTTACACCGTTTACTTTTTTTACGGCTCCTTCAATAGGTTGAGTAACGCTTATCATCATTCTATCGATAGGAATTTGACCTGCGTCAATAATAATAGAAATTCGAGGGAATGGGACTTCTGGAAACAAGTTTGTTTTCATTTGTGTAAACGAAAACCAGCCCGCTGTGAGTATCAGAATTCCAACTAATAAAATTGGCTTTGTTAATATTTTATAATAATCTTTCATTGTTTATTATCAGATTTTAATTCCCCTGATTTTTTTAGTACCATTTGTGAACAATTGTAGTTCTTATTATTCTAATAATTAGTTTACTTAATTATTTTTTTCACTTTAGGTTTACTAAAATAGTATCACTTAACCCATAAGCTCCATCACTGATAAATAATTCATTAGCAGAGAATTGTGGCGATTCAATTTCAATCTTATTGTGTGTTTGATTAGAAATTTTCACATTTACTCGAACAGCTGTGCTATCGTTAATTAATTTCATTAACCAGAATTGTTGCATTAAAGCATCGGTTTGTAAACATTGTTTTGGTAATATTTGTGCTTGATGAGTAGTGCTTTTATCCAATAAAACTGATACAATCATATTTTCAGGAATAAACTGTTTTGTGCTGATGTTAGCCAAAATTTTTACCGTTTGTGATATTTCGTCAATTTGTGGTAATGTTTTAGAAAATACACCTTCTGTCTCTGTATTATCAGGTAATACAACTTTACATTTGGTTCCAATGTTTGCATATTTTTTATATTCGAAAGGCACACTTACTTGAAGTTTCAAATCGTTAGATGCCAATAAAATACACATTACGGCTCCTTTGTCAGCATAAACCGATTTATTTACAATATTTAGGCTGACAACTCTACCATTAACGGGGGCGTAGATTTTTATTATTCCGTAATTAATAGCTGTGCTATCTTTTTGTTTCATTACATAAGCCTCAGGTGTTTGTATCTCGAAAAGTAGCTTCCCTTTTTGTACCTTGTCGCCTTGTTGCACATTAACTTTTGTGATATATCCGCTTATTGGTGCAACTAAACTACTTTTGTTTAGATAGATAGTTTTGCCTGTTAATCTAATGAAATCCGGCAAATATCCTTGCGATATTTTTGTAACACTCACTTGTACTTTAGCAATAATATCTTGCTCTTTTTTTTCTTTTTGTTGGCAGGATAGTACTACTGTGATGAGGATTATTACGATACTATATTTTTTTATATCTCTTAATTTCATATTTGTTAATTTAATAATTCCAATAATTATATGAATCTATGAGTAATTGTTTCTGTATTTTTAAGAGTAATTCTTCTTGCTTTTTTGCAGAAACATCACGAACTAGATTTTTAAAATCCATTATTGATATTTGCCCTTGAGAAAATTGAAGTTTATTTAAGTTTACTAACTTTTCATATTCTAATAATTGATTCTGCACCATTTTAATTTGAATATCGATTGAATTAATTTGTATTAAGTACTTATTCCTATTAATATAATACTGATTAATAAAATTTTGTTTATCAAATTCAAGAGTTTGCATTTTGATAAGCGATTTATTATGCTGAATATTTTTTTGATGTCCATCGAAAATATTCCAAGAAAAATTAACCCCTACAGCAAATCCAAATCTATTAAAAGAGGGGGTGTAAATTGCATTTAAACCTGCATTGGCAAACAAATTGAGCTGGGGCTTGTATTTTTGATCACTTAACAACAAATTGCTTTGTATATCTATACTATCCAATACATATTTTTTTATAAATTGTGAATCCTCGACAGTATCGGGACTAATTTCAAAATTAACATTTTTAATTTCAACAAGATTGGTATCGTTTATACCACAAAGTAAATTAAGATCAGATAAATTATTTCTATATTTTGTAATATAGTTTTGGTATTTAATACGGTAATTATCTGTTTCTATTTGCATTAGCATCAAGTCCGATTGTTTGTAAATTGCATTATCAACCAATTTTCTCATCAGGATTAACTGATTATTTAATTCATTTATTAATGATTTATTTATTTCACTTTGTTCTTTTGATTTTAAGCATATAATGTATTGATGACTAACTAAATGTTCTAATTCGTGCTGAGTTAATGAAATATTGTTTTTGTTTAATTGATTAGCCACTTTTGCTTTCTGTGAATAGGCTTTATATGTACCCCTAATAAATAGAGGCTGCCTTATCGATACAAAAGCCTGATATTGACCTCCATCGGAATATGACAAATCGTAACCTGTATAATTGGTAGATGTTCCATCAGAAATAATTTGAAATTGATTATCATGATCATGTGAAATAATTGGAGCTAACAAAATATTTGCATCGATACTAATAAAAGGTTTAAAAAGAATATTCTTGACGTTTAGTAAATTTAACTGTATGAGTTTGTTATCGTTATTTATTTTGTTTATTAATGGACTGTTCTTTTTAGCTTGCTCAAAATAATAGTTAAGATTGTAGGTCTGTGCACCAACAATAAAACTAAGTATTAAGCTAATATTTAGAAGTAAAATTTTCATAGATAATATTAATGTTTAAAGATAATATTTAATATGATATAATTAAAAATATATTAGATTTCAAGAAGAAAATATATAGTTGAGTAAAGAGGATAGATTATTAAAATATGAGGAATAAAAAAACCATCTATAAATAGATGGTTTTGAATTGGTGACCGAGCTGAGGCTCGAACTCAGGACCCACGCCTTAAAAGGGCGTTGCTCTACCAACTGAGCTACTCGGTCATCCTTTTTAAAAGCGATGCAAAGATAAATATGTTTTCTTCTTTTCCAAATCTTTTTTTGAACTTTTTTTAATAAATTAAGAGTTGATATATTTTATTTAATATGTATTTTTGTTGATATAAATATTGGGAAATTTAAAGTTTATAAAATGATAGATAAAGTTGTAGTAATTACAGGAGCATCTTCTGGAATAGGGTGGGCGACTGCAATAAAGTACCTTTCGGAAGGTTATAAAGTCGTTTTATCATCAAGAACTATTGAGCAGAAAGATTTGTCAAGCATTAAGCATTATGAACCCAATTATTTTGCCCTTAACACTGATGTTAGTATTGAGTCTAGTTGTAAGAATTTAATTTCTAAAACAATTGAACGTTTTGGTCGAATAGATATTTTGATTAATAATGCGGGCATATCGATGCGAGCACTTTTTTCAGATACCGAAATAGACGTTATTCGTAGACTGATGGATGTTAATTTTTGGGGAGCCGTTTATTGTACAAAATTTGCATTAACATACTTGCTTGATACAAAAGGTTCCGTTGTTGTTGTTTCTTCTATTGCAGGATTTAAAGGATTGCCAGCAAGAGTTGGATATTCTGCTAGTAAATATGCTCTACATGGTTTTGTTGATGTTCTAAGAAATGAGAACCTAAAAACAGGGCTTCATGTTATGTTGTTTGCTCCTGGTTTTACGTCTTCAAATATTAGAAATTCAGCGCTGTTAGAAGATGGTAGCCCTCAAGGGAAGTCTCCAAGAGTAGAAGAAAAAATGATGAGTGCAGAAGAGGTTTCTAATTATCTTTATTCAGGAGTAGTTAAAAGAAAAAGACAAATTATTTTAACTCCTGTAGGGAAAGCAACTGTTTTTTTAAATAAATTTTTTCCTAAATTTGTCGATAATAAAGTATATCAAGGATTAGCTAAAGAAGCTGATTCGCCTTTAAAATAAATGTTTTCTTGACTCCGTCTATTCAAATACAAAACTCAGTACTGTACTTTAGTCGATGGACTAGGGCATCTTTTGCTGTTTTCAGAAGTATTGGAAGAATGATAAAGATTGCATTCTTAAATTTTGATATTCACACATCTTTGTTTGTAAACTTATTTTGGGGATATATATATAATCAAGATTTGTATGAATTACTTTTTGAGTTGAATAAAGTATATATCAAGAAAAATATATTATTATTAGAATTAAAAACAATTTTATTTAATAATAAAATAATGTACACTTAATTTAAGAACTGGTTTATTTTTTAGACTGGTTCTTTTTTATATATAATAATATGAACAAAAAAGAAATAGATAAAATAAAAGAACAGGTTTTAGAGGGAAAAGCAATTTCTAAATCTCAAGCTATTAATATAGTAAATTCAGAAAATCAGGATTATTTTTATCGAGCAGCAAATGAAATTAGAGAGAAGATAAATGGTAATATTTTTGATGTTTGTTCCATTCAGAATGCAAAGTCAGGTGCATGCTCAGAAGATTGTAAATGGTGTTCGCAATCGGCCCATAATAAAGCCGAAGTCGATGTTTATGAATTGGTAGATACTAAAATTGCTGTGAATATGGCGAAGCAGAATGAAAATTATGGAGTGAAAAGATATTCTTTGGTAACAAGTGGAAGAACTGTTTCTAACAAGAATTTAGATAAGCTTTGTGATACTTATGATGCCATAAGACAACAATCTAAGATTGGATTTTGTGCTTCGATGGGATTATTGAATAGAGAGCAATTGCAAAAGTTAAAGAAAGTTGGAATAGAGCATTATCATTGTAATTTAGAAAGTTCAAGACGGTTCTTTCCGCAAGTTTGTACAACACATACTTACGACGAAAAAATAGAAACAATCCAAACGGCACAGGAATTAGGAATCAATATTTGTTCAGGTGGAATTATTGGAATGGGGGAAACGATGGAAGATAGAATTGAGATGGCTCTTGAATTAGCAAAGATTGGAGTACAGTCTATACCGTTAAATATTTTAAATCCAGTAGAAGGAACACCTTTGGGAGAGAATCTGGTTTTAACAAAACAAGAAATATTATCTACAATTGCTATTTTTAGATTTATTAATCCGAAAGCTAATATTAGATTTGCAGGTGGACGAAATATGATGAAAGATTTTCAAAATGAAGCACTTGTATCTGG
>JAMOQL010000186.1 GCA_027064025.1 Bacteroidales bacterium | reverse complement strand
ATGCTTCTCTCAGACGCCCTTGCTAGTAGTAAAGCCGCAACAGTAGCAGCATTTTGGTCAGGTAATCTAAATTCAGCTGTAGGCGCGGCTAACCAAGTTGGTGATATTAAGATAATGATTAAAGTATTCAACTTTATGTTGTTTATTGAAATTTTATATCTTATTCTTGCAACAAATATCAATTACAGTTTTTCAAATTGGATTAACAAATATGTTGAAAAAATTCCCGAGAAGATTCGCAGATACAGTAAATTAATTACGTTGTGGTTAATAGCACTTTTCGGACTTTCTGCGTTAAGTTCTAACGCTATTACATTTGTGTATATGATTATTTGCCTGTTGCCGCTAATTAAAAATGAATTAGAAAGAGATAATGGGATTTTAAAGAATATAGATTAAAAAATAGTGAGGGCTTATGGTTACTAATAATCAGAATACTTTAAAAATATTATGCCCATTTTGCAGAGAACCGTATACTGCAAAAATGATTCACGAACTTGAATCAATAGATGCAGGTTGCCCGTCATGTGGATTCGGAGCAGAAGCAACAATAACTGTTAAGATCATTTGCGAGCATTGCGGACGAGTTGTTTACATGAAAGAAACAACTGTCTCAGGTATATAATTAATAAAATAATATTTTAAAAGGAGAAATGACATGAAAGTAAAAGATTTGATTAAACAGCTGAAAAATTTTGATCAAAATTCAGAGGTTTACTTCTCGAATGAATTTTCAAATTGGCCGGTTAACTTTGCAGTTAACGGCGTCGAGACAAACGAGAGTGTAAGTTCTCGACACATTTATGACAATTACGTTAAATTATTCAAAGTCGACGAAACAACATTAAATAAAAAAGATTGCGTAATTTTATGCGCGAACATACAATAAATTCTTGGCGACTCAATGCAAGTCGCCCGTTTAATTTCTTTAAAAAGAATAAGGAAAATATATGTTTTTAAGTCAAAATCATCCATATCTTAAAATTATTAATCCAAAAAATGTTTGTGCGTTTTTTATTACAACAGATGAAGATTCTAGGAAGGATATTATTAAATATTTCGTTCAAGACAGAGAATATTACATCTCTGATAAATTTGATAATTTTACCGCGGCTGAAAAATATTTAATAGATCTTCTAGAAAAATTAGAAGTGGTAAAAGATTTTAAAAGACTTGATTTGCGCCAATTTAATGTTGTAAAAACTCGTTTTCGTAGAATGTATTATATTAATATATCAACATGCTTAAAAGAAATTACATATAATGAAAAAGAATATTGTATAGTTTTTAAATATATAACTGGTGATGAAATGCTAATTGGTTTAGATTTTAAAATTGAATGGCAAATTCCTACGATTCTAGAACACATTCGAACTGAATTTTGTTGTTTTTAGGATAATTGGCGACTCAATGCGAGTCGCCCGTTTATATTTTTAGGAGTTTTTAGTGGAAAAAGTATTTATTTCAGGTTCAAGATCTATTAAAACTCTACCAAGCGATGTTGTAGAAACATTAGAAAGCATCGTTAAAAAGAATTATTGCATATTAGTTGGTGACGCTTATGGTGTAGATACAATTGTCCAAAAGATTCTATATAATCATTTTAATTATAAAAATGTTACTGTGTATACCATTTTTGATTATCCACGTAATCTCATATCTACTGATTTTAATGTTAAAAGAATTATTGTCCCAGACAACGTCACAAATCGCTTTCGAAGACAACAATACAAGGATATTGCTATGACTCAAGATTGCGACTATGGTTTGGTAATTTGGGATGGTCAAAGTAAAGGGAGCTTCGCAAATATTAAAAGACTAGCAAAGTTAAATAAGTTAACTAAAGTCTATATACTTAAAAATAAATCTATTAAATCTTTTT
>JAMOQL010000185.1 GCA_027064025.1 Bacteroidales bacterium | reverse complement strand
ATAATATATTAATACAACATTATACAACATTGTTAAATGCATTTTAAACATCCTTGTATTTTATGTCCTTGAATAAAGCTAGCAACTTTATTAATCAATTTTGTTAAAATTGAGCTTTAAAAATAGTTTCCTAATCAACCCATACAAGAGTTTTTTGGATGGGATTGATAAATGTCTTATTGTTTTTGAAATAAACAATTTTATTATGAAACAGATTTTGAAAACACTCGCAATTTTTTTTCTTTTTGCCAGTGTAAATGCATTTAGTCAAAAACAAAGTAATTTTATTATTCTCGATCAAATTGCAGAAAATAATTTGATGTTAGAAAAACAGTTTATTGAGCAAAAGAGTGTATTCTATAAAACAGATGGTATAGAATCAAATGCTATAAAGCAAATTTCTAAAGTAATTCAAACAGTTAATGTAAATGTTTTAGAAATATATGTGCCAACAAAACCAGGAGCGATTGTTTTTAGTAGTATCGCTATTCTTCCACAAAATGTAGATGAGTTTGCAAGTGAATTAAGAACTTGGAAAAGTCATGTTTCTAAGGAAGTTATTATTCATAGTCAAGTCGTTTTTAATGGCGAGGATGGTGCTCTACTTAAACAAAGACTAGAAGAGATTACAGATCTAATTTTTAATACTCAGAAATAATTTAAACCAAAAAATAATAGATGATGAAAAATTTTACACAAAAGATAAAGATATATTTGACAATAGTCTTTATATCTATAATGTCAATTACAATGGCATTGCCACCCGAAACAGAATATACAGGCATAATTGCTCATTCTGGATATTATGACGATATAGCCTGGGGAGCTTTCCCTATAGGCTTTAATTTTGATTTCTTTGGAAATACTTATAGTGATTTTTATGTGACATCGAATGGATTACTTATGTTTGGAACAGGGTCATCCCAATACTCAAATAATTCCATTCCAACATCATCAGGTGCTAATAATTATATTGCTCCTTTTTGGGATGATATAGTTGTTCATGCAACTGGGGATATTATGTACCAAACAGTGGGGACAGCACCAAATAGAAAGTTAATAGTGCAATATAATAATATGTCTTTTTGGGCTTCCCCTATCCTCTTAGGAACATTTCAAGTCATATTATACGAAGGGACTAACTGCATTCAAACACAATATAGAAGTATTGTAGACTTAACTTCTAGTAGAGCTAGTGGAAATTCAGCGACTATAGGCTTAGAAAATATAGACGGTACTGCAGGTGTTACTTATTCTTATAATACTGGAGGGGTTATTCATACTGGTGATGCTATTAAATATTGTCCTGATGGGTCAGGCTCGTATACAATTGACGATAATGTTCTTTACGAAGGGCTTCTTCTTGTTGATGCTACTCCTAGGGCAGGTATCCCCAATTTAGTAAGTCCAGGTTATGGTTCTACTATTGGAGAGAATTTATCTTTTCAATGGGATGCTGCTGCCAATACGACTTCCTATAATGTTATCATTTCTCAAAATTCAGATATAAGTAGTCCTATACATACTTCTGCAGATCTTACAACTTTAACTTATGATTATTTACTTTCAACTGACCAAACTTATTATTGGTCTGTTAATGCTAAAAATTCTGCAGGTGTGGTTACTTGGTCAGAAATTTGGACATTCCAAACAAGCTCTGCTCCGCCATTAGTTGCTGTACCTCAAACAATTTATTTAGAACAGGGTGAACAGAGAACTGCTACATTAATGTTTACAGGTGGAGATACAGGGGCTAAAACAGGAACAATTACTAGCTTACCTGTAGAGGGCTCTTTATATCAATATGATGGAGGGGCGATAGGATCACAAATATCAACAGTACCAACTGACGTTACAGATGCTTCTTTTAAAGTGATTTATGTTGCAGA
>JAMOQL010000184.1 GCA_027064025.1 Bacteroidales bacterium | reverse complement strand
AGAAAATATTTATAGAGATAACTTTAATATCGATATTGTAGCTAGACTTCATGTCATGAAAATTGAAGCCTTGTTACAAACTGATATTTTTGACAAAACAGAACATTCAATAGTTGATATTTTCGAAGAATTATTTACCCATCATTTTATGGCTATTGCCACTCCCCTTGGAGTAAAAGCCTTTAACAAAAAACTTAAAGAAGTTAATAAGCATAAATAAAATAGAAATGAGAATTACACACTTAATATTATTAATAAGCATATTCAGTTATACAGGCTACGCACAAGATAGTACACAAACATCTTTTAGCCTACAAGACGCACAAACTTATGCATTACAAAACAATCAGCAAGTTCAGAATGCACGATTGGATATCCTAATTGCAAAAAAGAAAATTTGGGAAACTACAGCAATAGGTTTACCACATGCAGAAGCCTCTGTTGGACATAACTACAATATTGACCTACCCGTTACCTTGATTCCTGCAAAGATGTTTAACCCACAAGCTCCAGAAGGGGAATATTCTGAAATGAAATTTGGAACTGAAAACAACACAAAATTCAGTTTTCAGGCGACTCAAATCATCTTTAGTGGTGAATATATTGTTGGATTACAGGCTTCAAAAATATACAAACAATTGTCAGAAAATCAATTAGAAAAAAGCGAGCAAGAAATAAAAGAAATGATAGCTAATACATACGAATTAGTTCTAATTGCAGAAGAAAGACAAAAAATCATTAAGAAAAACATCGAAAATACAACTTCAATTTTCGAAGATACCAAAGCCATGTACGAAAGCGGTTTTGCAGAGGCTACAGATGTTAGCCAATTGCAAATCAATTTATCTACACTTAACAACTTAAATAAATCTGCTCAACGACAAATAAAAGTGCTGAAAGAGATGTTAAAATTCCAAATGAACATTGGGCTAGATACCCCTATTAAGTTAACCGATAAGTTAGAATCACTTCTTGAAGTTCTTAATATTACTGAAATAATTGAAACTCCTTTTAATGAGGAAAACCATATAGATTATAAAATTGTCAACACCCAAGAAAATATTCAGAAGCTAAATGTAAGGCGCGAAAAATCTACTTTCCTTCCAACAATATCTGCTTTTTATAATCATCAAGAAAGCTTAATGAGTAATGACTTCGAGGTCTTTAATGGAGGAACTTGGTATCCTGCAAATATTGTTGGTTTAAACATTAATATTCCTATTTTTAGTAGTGGACAAAAAATATCTAAAGTATCGCAAGCCAATATCGAACTCGATAAAATTAAAAATAGTAAACAACAATTAAGTAATAATTTACATGTTCAAATTCTGTCGGCAAAAGCAGCGTTCCAAAATGCTTTTGATAAATATACCGTAGAAAAAGACAATAAAGCATTGACCAAAACAATTTTTGATAACTATCAAATCAAATATAAAAATGGATTGGCAAGTAGTTTAGAATTAACTCAATCACAATTACAGTATCTTAATACCGAAGACGCCTATTTTCAATCTATTTTCAATTTACTAGATGCTAAAAATAAATTGGACAAAGCATTAGGGCTTCAATAACAAATAAATTTTATCAACGAAAAAATAAAGAAAAATGAAATATATAAAATCCATATTATTGATAAGTATAGCACTTTTTGTAAGCAGCTGTGCGAATCCAAAAGAAGAAGAAAAAACAGAAAAGCTTTCGCCTTCTATTCCTGTAAAAACAGAGACAATAATCAATTCAACTTTTAATCATTTTATTGAAGTAACGGGAGTTGTAGAACCTGAACAGTATGCATACATCAGTCCAGAGCGTCCAGGTCAGATTAAAGAAATTTTAGTTTCAGAAGGACAAAAAGTATCTAAAGGTCAAGTTCTAATTAAACTAAATACGGCTGTTATCGATGGACAAATTCAACAAGTAGAATCTCAATTAGATTTAGCTAATTTAACCTACGAAAAACAAGACGAACTGTGGAATCATAAAAATGTAGGTTCCGAAATACAGTTCTTAACAGCAAATGCTCAGAAAGAAGGATTAGAAAGCCAATTAAAAGCTCTAAAAGCTCAAAAAGACATGGCAATAATAGAAGCTCCTTTTTCAGGAATTATTGATAAAATCAACCTTAAAATAGGAGAATTAGCTAGTCCGGGTATGCAACTCATACAACTGGTGAATTTAGACAAAATGAAAATAAAATCGGAAGTTAGCGAACAATTGCTTCCCGTAATACATAAAGGTGATACTGTATTAATATCGTTCCCTACTTATAAAGATATTCAGATTGCGGCTCCAATTTATAGAACAGGAAATATAATTAATCCAGCAAACAGAACTTTTACGGTTGAATTAAGAATTAATAATATCGACCAAAAACTTAAACCTTTTATGATAAGCACTCTTAAAATAAAAGACTACACACTTAAGCAAGCGATTACAGTTCCATCTATTATTGTTAAAAAGGATTTTGATAAAAGTTTTGTATTTATTGCTGAAAAAACAGATAGTAACACAATTGCCCGAAAAGTTTTTGTAGAAATTGGACGTTCGTATAAAGACCATACAGTCATTAAAAAAGGCTTGAAAATCAACGATAATGTAATTGTCGAAGGATATAATACGGTTTCTACGGGTGTCGTTATAAGTCCTATTAAGTAAAACATTTTTTTTAATATAATCATCACAAATTGATTAATCAGATGAGTGAAAAAATAAGAGAATTCAAATTAACTAGCCTCGCACTAAAAAACAGAACATCAGTATATTTACTGACGTTAGTGCTTGCTATTGCTGGTCTTATTTCATATATATCTTTACCAAAAGAATTATTCCCCGAAGTTGTAATACCTTATGTAATGGTACAAACTCCATATCCAGGAAACAACCCTTCGGATATAGAAAACCTAATAACTCGTCCAATCGAGAAAGAATTGGATGGTATTACAGGAATTAAAACGATTAGCTCTACATCGATGCAAGATGTATCGTTAATTTCGCTAGAATTTACTTTCGATACCGATATTAAAGATGCGTTACAAGATGTAAAAGATGCTGTAGATAAAGCCAAGAAAGAATTACCCAACGATTTACCTAACGATCCATTGGTGCAAGATTTAGATTTCTCAGAATTTCCGTTTATCAATATTAATATTTCTGGGGACTTTAGTATCGACCAATTAAAACAATATGGTGATATATTAGAAGATCAATTTAAAGGCATTAAAGAAGTTTCGAAAGTAGCAATACAAGGAATTTCTGACAAAGAGGTTAAAATCAATATCGATGTACACAAATTAGAATCATATCAACTTAACTTCACAAATATTGAGAATGCAATTACTCAAGAAAATCTATCTGTTGGTGGTGGAGAAGTAAAAATAGGAGAAACAAGACGTACTTTGAGAATTATTGGTGAATTTACTAATATGGATCAAATAAGAAATGTCATTGTTAAAAATACAGACGGAAATATTGTATATTTAAAAGATGTTGCTACTGTAGAATATGGTTATGAAGAACCTAAAAGTATTTCAAGATTAGGAACAGAACCTGTAATATCTTTACAAGTTATCAAAAAGAGTGGAGAAAATTTATTAAGTGCATCGGCTCATGTATACGAAGCTATTAAACAAATACGAGCCGAACATTTAGTCCCAAAAAATTTACAAATAATTGCCACTAACGATCAGTCAGACAAGATTAAGAAACAACTCTCGAATCTAGAGAATTCAATGATAATGAGTATCATATTTGTAGTAACAGTTCTCTTCTTCTTCTTAGGTACACGAAATGCTCTTTTTGTGGGTCTTGCAATTCCCTTATCCATGTTTGTGTCGTTCCTTGTTTTAGGAGCTATAGGATCCAAAATTAATATGATTGTTTTATTTGGGCTTATTTTAGCTTTAGGAATGTTGGTAGATAACGCCATAGTTGTTATCGAGAACATTTATCGCTTTATCGATCAAGGCTACAAAAAAATGGAAGCTGCAAAATTAGCTGTAGGAGAAGTTGCCATTCCTATTATTGCCTCAACAGCAACAACACTTGCGGCCTTCTTTCCCCTAGTATTTTGGGATAGTATGATGGGGAAATTTATGTATTTTTTACCTATTACACTCATTATTGTTCTCACCTCTTCCCTATTTATAGCATTGGTTATAATTCCTGTTGTTGCGGCTGCATTTATTAAAATTGATGGAGAAAAAGAAAAAGTAAATAAAAAACGAGCTTTAATAATTATTAGTATTTTACTTATTATTGCCCTACCATTATATATATTTAAGATATACACATGGGCTAACCTACTATCTATAGCAGCCTTTATCACCCTATCCAACCTTCTTATTTTCAACAAGATTGAACATTGGTTTCAACAAGTATTTTTAGTTAAACTAGAAAATGCATATCTTAAACTTTTAAATTATTCTATTAATGGGAAGTCACCTTATATTATACTTATAGGCGCATTTCTTTTACTATTTGGCACTATTAAATTTATGAATTACAGAGAACCCAATATCCTTTTCTTTCCTGATAGCGATCCAAATTATATCAATATTAAAGCAGAAATGCCCATTGGAACGGATATTATGGGAACAGATGCATTTATGAAAAAATTATATCAGAATGTTACTGAAATTTCAAAACCAGATTCTTCAATTATTAAATCTATTGTAACCAATGTTGGTGAAGGCGCTAAAACTCAAGACGAAACAGGAGGCAGTCAAGCACAAGACTTTGAGGGATTGATAACGCTCTCTTTTTATGACTACGAAGATAGAGGTGATAAAAGCTCCCAAAAACTAATGAATCGTCTAAGCAATGCATTAATTAACAAATATCCAGGAACTAAGATTTCTATTTCTAAAGAACGAAAAGGACCTCCAACAGGAAAACCAATCAATATCGAAATTAGCGGTAAAAATTATGATAAACTATTAAGACTTACCGATACTATTGAGAACATCATAGATTCAAAAAACATTGCTGGTATTGAGGGACTTAATATCGATTTAGATTTAGGTAAACCTGAAATGCTTATTCACATTAACCGTGATCAAGCCAGACGATTTGGTATGTCGACAGGTCTAATTGCGAGCTCCATTAGAACGGCACTCTTTGGAAAAGAAATATCAGATTATAAAGATGGTGAAGATGAATATCCTATTCAATTAAGACTGAAAGATAGTCAACGATATAGCATTCCTGAATTAATGAATCAAAAAATGACTTTCCAAAATAAGAAAGGAAAGATGATGCAAATCCCAATTTCTGCAGTAGCTTCGTATGAATATAATTCAACTTATGGAGCTATTAAACGAAAAGACTTGAACAGAGTTATTACAATCTATTCTAATGTATTAGAAGGATATAATGCTAATGAAATAAATGCGAAACTTAAAACAATATTAAGCAATAATTCAGAACTTTTCCAAGATGGTTATAAATATAAATTTACAGGAGAACAAGAAGAACAAGAAAAAAGTAAAGTGTTTTTAATAAGAGCTCTAGGAATTGCAGTAGCATTAATTTTACTAATTCTTGTGTCGCAATTTAACTCATTAGTAAAACCACTAATTATTGTTAGTAGTATTGTACTTAGTACTATTGGAGTATTTGGCGGAATTGCAACTTTTGGTATGGACCTTATTATCGTAATGACCGGAATTGGAATCGTTTCCTTAGCAGGAGTCGTAGTTAATAATGCTATTGTACTCATCGATTATATCGATTTACTCAAAGCACGAAGAAGAATTGAATTGGACTTAGAAGAAGACGCTGTTCTTCCAATTAATGATGCAACAGATTGTATTATACAAGGAGGAAAAACAAGATTGCGTCCCGTTCTATTAACAGCTATCACGACAATATTAGGCTTATTACCTATGGCTGTGGGATTAAATATTAACTTCGAAACCATGTTAAGTCAGTTTGATCCAAGAATTAGTTTTGGTGGTGATATGGCCGATATGTGGTCACCTCTATCTTGGACTGTGATTTTTGGTTTAACATTTGCAACTTTCCTTACCTTGATCATTGTTCCTGTTATGTACAGACTAACCACAAAATTTGAAATTACTATAAAATCTACTTTTGCAAAAAAATAAAATATGAAACTGATTATTCTATTATTAAGCGCAGGACTTTCGTTAGGGCTAAATAGCTGTAAAACTTCCAATAAAGTCAATTCTGAAGAAATAAATTCAGCGAATTCTTCGACTCTTGAACTTGAAAAAGAAAATAACGATTTAGCTATGGGAGAAGTGCAAAAGTCAATTCCGTTGAAATCAATTATAGGGAAGAAAATATTTTGGATCCAAACTTTATATACTAATAAAACCAATGATACCCCTAACAATCATAGTGCATATTTGATTTTTAGAGAAAAAAGTCAGTTAGAAGTACAAAGTATTTGTAACAAAGGGGCTGGGCAATTCTCTCTAACTGAAAAATCAATATCAATTAATATTAATATGATGACTCGAATTGCCTGTAAAGATGCTACTATTGAATACCATTTTTTTAAGGATTTAAATAATAGCAAAAAGGCTTATCAGATTGGGAATAAAATCTTTATAATTTTAAAAGAGAATGTAGGAACAATGGAATTTGAAGTATCAAACTAATAATAAATAACTTGAGTAGGATTAAAAATAAAGCGAATTATCAGAATAATTTATTTCTAATAATTCGCTTTATAGCTATTAATGGGGACTTTGAGATTGATTATTCACTCAATCTTACCGATAAAATCATCAATTCATAATGTATATCTTCACCCGCAAACGGATGGTTCAAATCTAGTAATACTTCGTCATCGGCAACCTCTAAAACATAAGCATCTTGTCCCTCTCCATCTTCTGTATCTAAGGTAATTACGGCACCTTCTTTAACAATATCGGCATTAAATTTACCAAGCTCATCGTAAAAAGTATCGATTGGTAGATTTTTCACTAAATCATCGTTAAATTCACCAAAAGCATTTTGCTTTTCAATTACAAATTCTAAACTTTCTCCTACCGATTTACCAATTAATTGCTCTTCGAAAGCAGGTAACATCTCTCCCATTCCCACAATAAATTCTAATGGATTTCTCTCACTGAAAGACTCTATTACGTCTTCGTCACCAACAAAATTTAATTTATAGGCAACTTCTACAATACAGTTATTATTTACTTTCATCGATATGTTTTTTTTCGTTACTATTTATTACTACGGAACTTATAAAAAGAATAACGACTGCCGAGATAAATATTACAAATAAAGATTGGCTTGTTTTCCAAAATACACGCTCTAATGTTATCACATCCCAAATCGCTAATACTGAAACAATTGCAACAAGAACAACAATAAATATTAATAAATAAGATGCAATTTTTTTTGCTGAAGAATCCATAGTTCTATTTTTATTTTTTTGTCTAAGTTAAGTAATTATTATTAATGATACTCAATAATTTGTAAACTAAAATACTCTAACTTTTAAAGTTCGTCAATAATTGTTCGACTAAAGTGCTTCTAAATTCAGAATCAAGCTGATGATTATCGAATAATTTATATATCTTATCTTTATGTAAGAATTCTTTTTTAGTTAAAAGGTCAACTTTTTTATCCGAGAAAAATAATATTTTATCAGCATAAGTTAAAACGACTTCTAAATCGTGGCTAGAAAATATCACTGTTTTATTTTCTGTTTTTGTAACCTGATTCAATAATGAACTTAAATAATACTTATTGGGATAATCGATAAAAGCAGTAGGTTCATCGAGTAAAATAATGTCGGACTGCTGCGCCAAAGCCATTGCTAACAAAGTTCTCTGCTTTTCGCCATCGCTAAGCTGGTTGTAGAAACGTTCCAATAAATGAGAAATACCAACTTTTGTTGCCGACGATTTTATAATTTCTGTATCTTGCTTACTAAACCTTCCCACCCAATCGGTATGCACAGATCTGCCTTTCGATATTACATCGAAAACAGTGGTATAAGATTGTACTTGATAAGCAGTGCCAACAGATGTCAACTTTTTAGAAAATTCTTTATCCGATAAATCTGCAACCGATTTTCCGAAAACATTTACAGTCCCCTTAAAAGTAATTTCTTTAGATAAGGTTTTTAGTAAGGTACTTTTCCCAGTTCCATTTGCACCAACTATTGCAATTAAATCACCCGTATTAATTCTAAAATTAATATCAGAAATCAAATTAAGAAATTGTTTGTTTTGCTGAAAACCAATACTTAAATTCTGAGCTTCTATGGCTATTTTTGTTCCCATTTATATTCTAATTTTTTGAGAGGGTTTTAATAAAACCCAAAGAATAAAAGGGATACCAATAAATGCTGTAACAGAGTTAATTGGCAAAATAATTCCGTTTGATGGTATTTGGCTAATAATATCGCTCAACAACATTAACGATGCTCCCATCAAAGCTGTAATCGGCAATAAAAATATATGATTAGATGATTTTATCAGCATTCTAGCAAAATGAGGGACTACAACTCCAACAAAACCTATAGGACCACAAAATGCTGTAATTACACCCGTAAGAATAGCTGTTGAAATGAGTATAAATACTTGTAATAGACGTTTATTTATTCCAAAATTCGAAAGATTATCGTTTCCTAAAATTAATATATTTAGGCCTTTTACAGAAAATAAGATTAAAATTAATGCTAGAATAATAAAACCAAACATTATCCATAACTGTGAATAATTAACATTGGATAAGTTCCCAAAAGTCCAAAGGACAAACGATTTTACTTGAAAATCAGTACTGAAATATTGTAATATTGAACTTAACGAGCTGGCAAAAGCTCCAAACATAACTCCAATTATTAACAAAGTCATAATATCTTTTACATATTTTAAAATAGATAATAAAATTAATATCATAAGCACGCTACCTAATAAAGCACCGGCAACAATTGACGTGTCACTAAGCATCTGTATACCTGAAAAAATTGATGCTCCCATTATTACAAAAGAAACACCTAAAGAAGCCCCAGAGCTGATTCCTAAAATATAGGGCCCTGCAATTGGGTTACGAAAAAGGGTCTGCATAAGCAAACCGCTAACAGACAATGATATACCTGCTAAAATTGCAGTTAAAGTCTTTGGAGCTCTGAAATTCTGAACAATTAGAGAATATTGATTATCCGAAAAAATACTTGAAATTAAATCTAAAGGATTAATAAAAACTTCCCCTATAGATAAACTAAAAATACTTAAAATAAAAAACGTAAATAATACTACCAGTAGGGTTATACGAAAGTGCTGAACAAACATTTCTTGTTCTATTTTTTTGTTTCATTGAATAGAATTGCTCTAGAAACGGACTTACCATTTTTAAAGAAATATGTAGCACCCCAAGGCTGTTTAACTTCTCTATATTCGTCAGCTAATCCCTCCTTCACCACAATAATCCGTCTAACTTTTTTACCCGATTTACTTTCGTACTTTTCCTCATGAACACCTTCTCCATATTTAGATGCCATACTTGACATAAACTTCTTCTTTTCAGCATCATTCTCAAAATTTATTTCTTCAGGAATTTCATCTGTTTTAGCCATCAACTTATCAATCTGCCTGAGTTTATCCTTCGGATAAACCTCCGATGGATATACTTTTAAAGCATTCTTGTAATTAATTTTAGCAGAAGCATATTCTTCTTTCGAGAAATTAGCATCTCCTTTTTGAATTAATGCTGCATATTTTTGTTTTTTAGCCCGAACAGCCTGATCTTTATTAGCAGCTTGAGCCAATAGTTTATCTATTTCAACAATCTTATCTTTAGGATATTGAGCTGTAGGATTAACATCCGATGCTTGTTGGTACAAACCACGAGATGTTGCATAATCTTTAGCCGTAAATTTAGTTTCAGCATCGGCCATTAAGCGTTTATATTCAGCAAGTTTTTTAGCTTTAGCATTCTTAGCAATTAAAGCATCAATCTCTTTAATTTTATCCTTAGGGAAACTCTCATTTGGCATAATTTCCGTTGCAGCTTGATAAGCTAATTTAGCATCAGAATATTTCTTCTGAGCTACATAATCACTACCCTCTTTAAGTGCAGCTGCATATTGTGTTTCTTTAGCTATTCCAGCCAACAAACCATTAATCTCTTCAATCTTTTGTTTTGGATAAACTTCATCAGGTTTCATTGTAGAAGCTTCCTCAAAG
>JAMOQL010000183.1 GCA_027064025.1 Bacteroidales bacterium | reverse complement strand
ATCATGAGTATGTTGTCAGTTATCCTGAAAACATTGACGACATACTTAGAATTGTCAAAGATACTAATTTAAAGGTGTCTTTGATGAATAGTGAAAAAACCAAATTTGAAAATCTTTTAAATTATGTTAAAACTATCAAGGAGGTATAACATGGCCGAAGTAAAATTACCTTTTGACGTACCAGGAGCATCTAAGCCAGCATCAGCACCATCTGCTGCCCCCACAGCAGAAGCAAGAGATGTTGCAGACGAAGCAAAACCTGCTGCTGCACCACAGGCAGAAACTGCTACCCAGGAAAAGCCCAAGAGAAAGGTTACAAGAAAAGCAACAAGAGTCATTACACCAGAAGATATTCAGTTTGTAATGGCCAATGTGAAAAAAATGACTTATACTGAAATGGCCGAGAAACTTGGGCTAACAAGGCATCAGGTCAACAGAATTTTAATGGACATTAAAAAGCAGCTTCGTGAAGAGGCAAAGAAGACTGGAAAAGTCGAAGAGGTCGAAAAGTTCATTAAAGAACATCTGTCTAGACCAGAAGATTCAAGACCTGGCGGAAACAAAGGTGGCGGCGCTGTTAAGAATGCAATTAACAACACTGTTGCCGACATTTTAAGTAAGCTTTAAACTCTTGCGGGAGAGCGATAGTATTCGCTCTCCCAATTTTTTAGTTAAGGGCGGTTATGTATGCACTATTACTGTTGATTATCAAACTAGGAGACCTTTGATGGAAAACCAAAAAATCAAGAAACTGTTTGATTCATATTTTGATTTAGAAGAAAAATTTTTCTTTCGGCATTTAGATTCAGAAAATATTAATTCTAAAGAACTGTATGATAAAGCTTGGGATATTATGAAACAAATAGAGAATATTTTAAACTGTAAGCATAAAGAATATGTTATAGTAAGTTTAGAACTTTCTGATCCAGTTTGGTTCGTTGATGAAAGTAGCGTTTTTCCAACAGCGATTAGTCTGGAATCATTAAAACGAAAAATCGAAGAACATGATTGTATGACTACAAGTCGTTGGTGTAATCCAATATTAATTTGTGTCCCAATTGAAGTATACGAATGGTTAGATGAGAATGGTAATGGTGAAGTATACCGTGATTTAGCAATATATGCGATCGCTGGACCAAACAGTGGATATACCAGTAATTATTACGATTGGATAGAATTAAATAGGAAATATTATCTACCGAAAGTTTTTAAAGTCGTTAAGGAGAAACAATATGATCGGCAGGTTTCCTAAAATGGTTGTATTACAATATATCCGAGCGAAACGATTAGATTACGAAGAAAATCTAGCTCGAGCATTTGGCTATGCTGTTGCACAGAAATACGCTATATTTAAAAATGCTTCTAATAAAAATAACAAAAAGAAGAAAAAGAACTTTAATAACAAATGGTTTATAAATAACATTAAAGAAGATATTGCACAATTAGAACATCGAAAAGACATTGAATATCAAAAAGATCAAACCTTTAAAATTTCGATTAGTTCTAGTGGATATCCTGTTATAAAAGACACGGAAATTACTGAGCGAGATTTTAATAAATATTTATCTAGATTTAATCAAGAAACATTAAATAAGCTCGGTTGGTCAACTACTCCCGCCTAAAGGTGGGAGCTTGGCTCGGCAGTGTCGAGCCAAGACCTGCTACGTAATGTAGCAGGGGTTGACACAGGCAACTCTCCTAGCGTTCACCCTGGAGCGATCTCCAAGCTCCAGGCTCTGGAGGTAACCAATCCTCATCGCTGAGAAGTAGGTAACGAAACTCAGTGCTACGCTAGGAGAAGCTGGTGGAGAGATCAGTTTATCCCAGACCATAGGGACTCTGTTTCTCTCCGATTAACTAAAAATAATCGGAGGTATTTATGGAAGTTGAATTTACATTAGTAATTAATCGATTCGGT
>JAMOQL010000182.1 GCA_027064025.1 Bacteroidales bacterium | reverse complement strand
TTAAGCATCGACTAATCTTAACAATCAGGGATTTATAAAAATAATGTTATAGGCACGAAATATATGTTTTTTTCAGCGTCACCTAGAATATTTTTTTTAGAATAGAAGAACCTTTAATCTGCACGGGCTTACAGCTTCCGTAGGTTGCATTTACATCGCAAGATAAAACCCACTTTACTTTCCATTCTGGTGCTGAGGGTTTGTTCTCCACAGTTGCTACATAGCTTTGCTTACAATCAGAACAATTGACGCTCAAATAAAATTTCCGTCGGTCATCTTTGTCCTCGTTAAGCAGAAATATACCATCAGGACTTTCATCGTTAAAGCCTGGTAACATTTCTATTTTGTCCGCATATCTCCCATTTTCTGCATAATAGCTTTCCTGAGCAGCAGAGACAGAAAGAAGTGTATTAACAGGATCAATTTCAAAAGCTGGTTTCAAATAAATATTATACAACGAGAAGGTAATACTCGCTAAAATGGCCATCACAACCACTACTATCATTAATTCAATTAGTGTTATACCTTCCTTTCTTAATATAGCAGACTTCATCACTTTTAGCATCAGTAAGAAGAGGGAATATTCCCTCTTCTTATTTTAAACTAACTTTTCAATTTAATCCTTAATTACTTAGTCACACCTACACACGATATGCTGTAATCGCTAGCAATTTTGCATACCGCCCTGTAAGTTTCACCATCAACCGTCCCTGTAGCATTAACTTCTCCATTAACAATATTGGCGCAATTGCCTGATGAAGGATGGCCAACACTAACATTTGTTAGATATTTTCCGACAGTTCCATTAACAACATTACAGCTTTCTAGATTAGTCCACGTTACATTTGTACTATTATCAATTTTACATTGCATTACAGCTTCCATTGCACAATTTCGTGCTACACCAATCAAGTCTTTTGCCTTAGCTTTTCTCATATATGCGTTGTACTGTGGTATTGCAACCGCCGCTAAAATTGCTATAATAGCAATGACGATCATTAATTCAACTAGAGTGAACCCCATTTGTCTTACCCTTTTTAATCTTTCCATAACTCCTTAACCTCCTCTTTTATTTTTATTGAATTAATTCTTAAACCTTTCAACCTTGTCATCTTTTCTGCTAAATTTATGCCAACAAAATTTAACTTCATCGCTCATTTTACCTTATAGAGTAGCAACAATACAGAACCGTTATAACTTCTAAACTAACATCTATAAAATCCACTTTCTTTGTTTTTGGCAAAATCATAATGACAATTCTTGTCGCATCTCTCACAATTTTTGCACATAGGCTAGAGCTAATCAGAATAAATTGTATGAAAGGCTCTCCTTGTAAACAGTCTGGACACATTCTTATTTTAAAGGACAAATTTTTATACCTTGCAAAAATTGATATAATAAAAAATTTGATATAAGATTTATTGAAAAGGTAAATGTCTTAAGTAAAAATAAATATGGAAAAGCTAAAAGAATATATGTGCTAATTCTAATCCATAAATCTTGACATTATCATTTCTCCTTCAAGACTTTCAGAGATAAGTGATAGTTTATATTCTCTTATCAAATAATTTTAGTATGTTATAGATCTATAGTTTGTAGAACCCAATTCTCGTTTGTTTGATACTCAATGGCTTTAAATTCGCCATTTTGAGATATTGTAGGTTCATGGAAGCCGTTAACGGCTATTGATTTTATTCTTAACTTTATTATTATATAAATGTAATAAAAAAATTTATAAATAATAGGTTCTACAATCGCAAGAAAAAAAATAAATTTTCCCTGAAAAAACCAAAAAAAATAATGAAAAATTAATAAAATATGATAGGTTCTACTTAATGAAGTGCTCCAAACCCTTAATTGATGCGGGTTTTAGCAAAACTTTCTAAATTAACTCTGAAAGTCCTGTCCTTTTTATCCTTAAAGCA
>JAMOQL010000181.1 GCA_027064025.1 Bacteroidales bacterium | reverse complement strand
TACGAAAAAGTAAAAGAGTTAAATCGTCAAAATGAATTACTAAAAGCAAAATATAACAATGACCCAAAATATGCCCGTATTCACAAACGATTGCTTGAAAAAGGGAGCTTGACTAAAAAAGAAAGCCAATTGTTTGATGCTTTAATGGCGGTGAAGCAAGATGCCGATTTGCAAGTTTTACAAAACACAAAACTATTGGATAACGATAGTTATTTTAGCACACAAATGATGAGGTTGGTAATAAACCAATTTAAAAATAAGAACAAAATCCCACTAAATGCAGATGCTTCAAAATACATCAATAACTTAGTGGTAAACGAATACATTAATGAATTTTACGGTAGAGCAGTATAAAGATTATGTGGCAAGAAGATAATTTAACGGAGTTTAAGTTGGAGCTTAACGATAAATTAGAAAAAGAAGTAGTAGCTTTCTTAAATTCTGATAAAGGAGGTGATATATATATAGGTGTTTCTGATGAGGGCAAGTCCATTGGTGTTGATAATCCAGATCAACTTCAGCTTATAATCTCTGATCGTTTAAAAAACAATATTGAACCTTCTTGTTTAGGGCTTTTTGACGTATTTCCAATAGAGAAAGATGGGCAAATAATTATTAGAATTCTGATAAGCCGAGGTACAGAGAAGCCCTATTATATTAAGAAATTTGGCATGTCGCCGAAAGGTTGTTTTGTACGTAAAGGAAGTGGAGTTCAGCAGATGAATCGGGCTATGATTGATACCTATTACGCTCGTCGTACTCATACTTCGCTTCGGAATATTGTTTCGCCAAAACTTGATCTTACATTCGAGCAACTAAGAATCTATTATCAAGCAAAGGGATTAAATATTAACGACTCATTCTTAAAAAATCTTGATTTTTATACGGAGGATGGCAAGTTCAATTATGTGGCCTATTTAATGTCCGACAACAATACACTTTCTATTAAAGTGGCAAAATATTCAGGGAGTGATAAGGTAGATTTGGTTGAAAATGAAGAATTTGGTTTTTGTTCTATTGTGAAAGCCAGTAAAAGTATTTTGGATAAACTACAAATAGAAAATAGAACCTTTACTAAGATAACAGGTGCGGCAGAGCGATTGCAAAAGGATATGATTAATAAAACGGCATTGCGTGAAGCACTTATTAATGCCATGGTACATAACGATTATTCGCGTGAGATAACCCCTGTAGTAGAGATTTATTCTGATAGATTAAGTATTACTTCTTATGGGGGCTTAGTAAATGGTTTGAGTAAAGATGAGCTCTTTCAAGGTCGCTCGATGCCGCGTAACAGAGAAATTATGCGTGTTTTCCGTGATTTGGATTTGGTAGAGCATCTTGGTTCGGGTGTGCATCGTATTCTGCAAGCCTATAACAAAGATATTTTTAAAATAAGTGAAAACTTTTTTGAGATATCTTTTCCCTATGAAAAGGAATATCTCGAATTTGTTGAAAAAGAGAAATTAAAACAACAAACAGGACAAGAAACGGGACAAGAAACCGACCCAGTTACAGGACAAGATAAGCAGCTATCAGAGAGCTTAATAAGTGATGGTACCGACCCAGTTACCGACCCAGTTACCGACCCAGTTAGCGACCCAGTTAAAAAGTTGCTGAGAATTATTACAAATGAATTAAGTCCAAATGAAATAAGAAACAAACTTAATTTGAAGCATCGGCAAACATTTCGAAAAAATTACATTGACCCTGCATTAAAAGCTAAACTTATCGAAATGACAATACCCGAAAAGCCAAATAGTAGAAATCAGAAATATCGACTTACGCAAAAAGGAGTTGAATTAAGAGAAAAGCTAAAATAATTGAAGGATAGAGGCGCAAGGCGCAAATAGAAAGAACAAAACAATATGACAGATTTAGATTTCAAAAATAAAGTAACCGCATTGATTGACAGCCTGAAAAGCATCAGTGCAAACTATGGTTTGGGGAACGATGGAAA
>JAMOQL010000180.1 GCA_027064025.1 Bacteroidales bacterium | reverse complement strand
ACAAACTCCTAAACAATTTAAATTATTCTTTATAGGAAACGTAACGGTTTGGCTTGTGGTTGCTAGTTTTGTATTTTATAATACTCAAATATTAAACACTTACAAAACTCGAGATGAAATGCTCGATTTGCAAGAAAAATACGAAAAAACTTACAAGAAGTATGAGCATATTAATATACCTAAAGTTACTGATGCTAAATACTTTGTTGATATTTTCCCTCATCAAAGAAATGTTAATGTAAAAGTATTATTCACTCTCAAGAATGAAGGTCAATCACCTATAGACTCCATCCATTATAATATTGATGATAATTGGAAAACAGAAATAAAAATACCTAATTCTAAGCTTGTTCTCAACGATAAAGAATTATCATATCAAATTTATCAGTTGAATAAGTCGTTAAAAGTGGGAGATAGTATCGATATCGAAATTGATACTAAGTATATTACGCAAGGCTTCCAAAATGAAAGAGGAAACACGAGTATTGTCGATAATGGAACGTTTTTAAATAATTTTGAAGTTCTTCCTGTTATGGGCTACAATCCATCTTATGAGATTCACGATAAACACATTCGAAAAAAAGTAGGCTTACCTAAAAAAGAGAGAATGCCTAAATTAGAAAAGCATTGCTCAACAAACTGTATGTCGAATTACTTAACCAACGGGAAGTCTGATTATATTAACGTTGAGACTATTATTTCAACTGCTGCAGATCAAACAGCCGTAGCTCCAGGCTCATTAATTAAGAAATGGAAACAAGATGGTCGTAACTATTATAAATATAAGTTAGACCATATTTCGCAACATTTTTTATCCTTTGTATCGGCCAAATATCAAGTTAAAACTAGAAAATGGAATAATATTGATATAGAAGTTTATTACGATAAAAAACACGAAGTTAATACTGATATGATGCTAGACGCTGTCGAACGTTCGTTGAATTATTATATTAAAAACTACGGACCTTATTATCACAAGCAATGTCGAGTAATTGAGTTTCCCCGATATGCTACCTTTGCACAAGCGTTCCCCGGAACAATGCCATATTCAGAATCGTTTGGTTTTATTTACAATCTCGAAGATAAATCGGAAAATAATGTTGTAGATGCTGTTATTGCACACGAAATGTCGCACCAATGGTGGGCTCATCAAGTTGTAGGAGCTAATATGCAAGGCGGAACCATGCTTAGCGAGAGTTTTGCAGAGTATTCTTCGCTAATGACCATGAAGAGTATTACCAAAAATCCAATGAAGATGCGTGACTTTTTAAAATACGATCACGATAGGTATTTGAGAGGAAGGAGTGGTGAGCTAGAAAGCGAGCAACCTTTATATAAAGTCGAAAATCAAATGTATATTCATTATGGGAAAGGAAGCGTTATTTTGTATGCTTTACAGGACTATATTGGCGAAGATAAAGTAAATTTGGCTCTTCATAATTTTTTGGAGGAGTTTAAATATAAAAAGCCACCTTATCCGACATCGTACGATTTCTTAAAATATTTAGAACCAGAGGTGCCAGATTCTCTAAAATATTTAATAACAGATTGGTTTAAAGAAATTACACTTTATGATAATCGATTAAAGGAGGCTAATTATAAAAAATTAGATAATGGGAAATATCAAGTTTCTATGAACATAGAATCGTATAAAATAAAAGCCGATACACTCGGTAAAGAAACAAAAATTGCCATTAATGATTGGATTGATATAGGTGTATTTACGGACAAAGATGAAAAACATTTGCTTTATCAAAAAAGAGTTAAATTCGATAAGGACAAAATGAATTTTACTTTCGAGGTCGATTCATTGCCTGTAAAAGCAGCCATAGACCCAAGGCACATCCTTATTGATAGAATTTATAGTGATAATATTAAAACAGTGAAAGAATCGAAGTAAAGTTAGTGAATTCTTAATTCTAAATAAAAAGGCTTCAAAAGTTATTAATTTTTGAAGCCTTTATTATATCTA
>JAMOQL010000179.1 GCA_027064025.1 Bacteroidales bacterium | reverse complement strand
AAGTGCAAAATGTAGAAGATTAAAGGCCAAAGCAAATTTGGATATTATTATTATTGATTATTTGCAGTTGATGAAAGCAGATGTCAAAGGAGGAAATAGAGAGCAAGAAGTAAGTATGATTTCTAGGTCTTTGAAACAGCTGGCCAAAGAATTAGAAATTCCAGTCATAGCTCTGGCACAGTTAAATCGTGGTGTAGAGTTACGTTCCGGAACTCAAAAACGGCCTATGCTTGCCGATTTGAGAGAGTCTGGAGCTATTGAACAAGATGCGGATATTATTGCATTTATCAACCGACCAGAGCGGATGGGGATAACCGAGGATGAAGAAGGAAATCCTACCAAAGGGGTGGCCGAATTTATCATTGCCAAGCATAGAAATGGTGAAACAGCCGATGTAAGTCTTCGATTTAGAGCTGAGTTTGCTCGATTCGAAGAATGGGATTCGATAGGAGGTGCTATTAGTTCTAATCCAGAAGTCATTCAAACCTTTTCGTCTAAAATGAATAAAGATGATAATCATCCTATTTCTAATTTCGAAAAGGAATCAAGTGGCTTTTCAACAAAAGAGAGAGGAGCAGATTTTTAATTTTCTAAAATAAACTAACTTTTCAGCTGCATCACGCTTTGTCTTCCCTTCGACTTAGCTCAGGGCAGGCTGCTCAGCATGACAATGCAAAAACAAACTATCATAGTGAGCAATCGCATTGAGCAATCGCATTGAGCAATCGCATTGAGCAGTCATAGTGAGCAAAGACGAACTATGAACTGCGAATGTACTCTTACAAAAGGCAACAACTCCTTATCGGTATTTTACTAGAATACTCAAAAAACTATACTAATTAGTATTTCCTGTATATTTAAATTTATAGAGCCTGTAAACAAAAGATACCAAACCCAACTGCGATTTAAATCGCTTGGGTTCTTTGGCTAATCTATACAGCCACTCAATATTATTATTAATATAAAATTTCGGAGCTCTATTTAGTTTCCCTGCTAAAATATCTAGCCGACCGCCCGAACCCACAAAAATAATTTGAGGAAATTTTTTATTTAATTTGGCACTTAAAATTTCTTGCTTAGGCGAACCTAAAGATATCATTACCAATTGTGGTTGACTTTCTTCTAATTTTTTCTCTAAATCAAAAGTGTCGGAAAAGAAACCGTTATTACGACCGACAATATTTATATTTGGATATTGAACGTTTACATTTTCTACAGCAGCTGCATTATTAGCTTCGCTTGTACCCAAGAAAAACATTCTAAGTTTGTGCTTATTGGCCACATCTAAAGCTAAACCAGGTAAATCTAATTTAATAACCGACTCTTTATGCAAAACTTTAAAAGCCAATTGTGCTCCAAAACCATCTGGGGTCTGAATAAGCGCTTCGTCAATAACTTTTTTAGTTTCTAGATCTTGATTATATTTTACAATTTTAAGCGCATTAATGGCTGCTGTATATCCGCCTTGTTTATTCTTTATCTTTTCTAGTAAAAAATCTTCAACCTCTTGTTTAGATGCAATATTGTAACAGGGGCAACTAATTATATGTTTTTGTTTCATTATTGCAAACTTACACTGTTAACGTGAAAATACAATATTTTCTCTTTATTTTTCTCTGTAAATTATTAGGTTTTCTTCTATTACCGTCTTGTCTTCGTCTTCGCTCAGACTGACAACTAGCCTTGCTCAGACTGACGGTTAGCCTTACAAAGGCTAATAACTACTTCCGCTGAACACAGACTCCCAGCAGTTATAGTTCGTCTACGCTCACTATGACTGTTCACTATAAACAGCCTTAAAGTCACTCTGAGCGGAGACGAAGAGTGAACTGCCCAAACGCCCCAATATTCTCATCTTTTCGAATAAAACGAGCAGGATTACCTGCTACTATTGAGAAATCTTCGACGTCTTTGGTTACTACCGAGCCTGCACCAATTATTATGTTATTGCCAATGGTTATTCCAGGCATAATAATAGCATTAGCTCCTATAAAAACATTATCTCCAATTTTTGTGTCTATAAAGGTCCCATCGCCCATTACATAATTATGGGTAAGAATAACTACACCTGTAGTAATTACGGTTTGTTTACCAATATAAATCCCTTTAGGATTGGTTTTATCTAAACGTGCTTAACGTTTTATAACTCTAATAATCTTTTATATAAATTTTTGCTTACGACAGACGAATCGTAATTATGAGCGGTATTAAGAGCATTCTCTCTCATTATTTCTTTCTCTTTTATATCCAAATCAATATATTTAAGTATCTTTTTCTTTAATTCATGAATATTTCCTGGCTCAAAGAAATATCCATTAAAGCCATCTTTAATATACGTTTCTAGTCCTCCTATTTTACTTCCAATAACTGGCAAACCACATGCCATAGCCTCTACCCCAACTAAACCTAGAGATTCTGTTTTTCTTTTTGTTGGGAAAACAAAAACATTGCACTGGTTAAGGATTCTAACAAGTTCTACTTGACCTAAGTTTCCGTAGAGTTTAAAAAAGCCTTTCGATATAATTAATTGATTTAATTGATTGGTCTCAGCACCATCTCCAATTATATGAGCTTTAATTTTAATGTGGGGGTTCTCATATATTATAGCTTCTAAAGCTTTCACAAAATCATCCCATCCTTTATCTTTGTCTATTCTACTAACAAATCCTATTTCAGTAACAGAGTTTATATTTAAAGCTGTATTAATAACTAAAAAAACTTTGGTATTTATACCTCCTGAAGGTGAAACAAATATTTTTTCTTTTCTTACTCCGTATTTCTTTTTAACTACATCCAAATAGTACCTTGAAGGAGTAACTATTAAATTTGTTTCTTTAGCAGATTTTAGAATTAAACTTTCAATCTTGTTATTTCTCTTTGCAAGTACATCGGTACCATGAACATTAATTACAATTTTTCTTTTTAAAAACTTTGCCCACAATACTAAAGGTAAATTATGTGATATATAGTGAAAATAAACGATATCGTATTTAGAAAAAGTTATTTCAAATATTGAAGCAAGATAAAACCTCAAATAAGATAATAATTTAATGGCTTTACTCTTTGTTCGCCCCTTTATTACAACTTTTCTAATAATTATATCGGTATTTTTTTTTAGAGCAGTTTCCGAGTTCTTTACAAACACACCATAATTACTATGTTTCTCGGAAGGGTACATGTTCGAAATTAATAATAGCTTCATTTTTCTTTATTAATAATTGGTAATTGATAAAATAACAATGCTAAGATTATTGCTATTGTAGTTCCTGAGATTGTGGACATTATTACATGACCAGTTGTCATACTAATAATAAGCATTAAAAGAATATAGTAAATAGCAAACAGCGAAGTTTTTTCAAATATTTTTCGACGAAATAGATTACCTACATGAAGAAATAAATTTTTTATAAAGAAGCCATAAGTTAAGATAACCCCAATAAACCCAAAAATAAAAAAAATATCGACTAAATCATTTTCTGAAGTTTTTTCAGCGACTTCAATCATTGTAGAATACGAATTTCCAAATAAATATGTAAAGGTATTTCCTTTTTCTTCTTGATAATTTAATAAGACATCAACCCAATCTTCTCTCGCACCATAAAAATCGTCTATAGCATCTTCGTTGTGGCTTTTAAAATATTTACCATAGCGAGATTCCAAATTAAAACTCTTCATTGTATATGTAAATAGTAAAGGCCCTGAGACTATAAATGCAACAAAAAAAAAGACAATAGGGAATATCGATTTTAGATTCTTTAAAGTTGTTAAAAGATTAATAATAGGGATAGTAATTATTAAGATAACAACACCTATTATTGCAGTTTTTGTAGCTAAAATAACGCTTAGTAACAAAAAAATACCTGAAAACAATAAATACAACACTATACGTTGGGCTCTAATAAGATAAACTAAAATAATAAATTCTAAATTAATAATAAGCAATGCAACTTCGTTACCGGCCTTAAAAAGGCCTTTATGACCAATCCCCTGCCTAGCATATGTTTCATAACCAAAACCTAAAAGTCCCAACAAAAGATTTAAAGATAAAACAGCAAATGATATTAATATAATTCGCTTAATCTCTGACAAGGCATTGTTATCTGTTTTTATAAAATATATAATAAAATAATATGTAGTTAAAATTAAAGAAAACTTCAATGGCCACGTTATTCCAAGAAATAAGCCCGAACTGTCTTGAAATGCAATTAAATGAAACAAATTTAAGAATAATAATAAAAGTAGATTTACCAAAGGTGTATAAATTCTCTTTTTCAATAACATGCTTATCATTAGAACTAATAATCCCATTTTAATGAGTGGAGTTATAGACAAGGAAAATTCAAATATTAGATATCCATTTAGGCTGTCTAATATGACTAAAATAGATAATAAAAATATTATAAACTTGGTTATTGTTATTTGCATAGTTGGGTCATAGTTTTAACTTCTTCACGCATCCTATTGTTCCAAGTCCAAAGTTTATTTTGTTCCGTTTTTTTCAAATTTTCTTTTAATTTCTCTCCAAAAGCATCATCATTTATTACATTATGTATTTCTATTGCAGATTTCTTTACAAATTCCGAATCGTATTTATGAATAATACCATTCTCTTTGTTTTGTATCCAACTTGATGTATCTCCATTATCTATAGTAACAATCACTTTGTTTGCTCTTATTGCTTCTAATAAGGGATTCCCTACATTAGAGGACTCGAAAGTAGAAATAAAGAAATGACTTAATTCTAAATAATTAGAGACTTCTACTTGTTTAATGGCTCCAATAAATTCTACATATCGTTCTAAATTTAATTTAGATACTAATTCTTTAAGGTTAGGTATTTCTGAACCTTCACCTACAATAAGGTATTTGAGTTGGTCGTATTCTAAAGAGTTTACTAAATAATCTATTATTCTAATTCCAATATCTAGCCTTTTTATTTTCTCTAATCGAGATACAGAAATTAATACCGTTTCATTAGTAATATTTAGTTTATTAGTTATTTCTTCAATATTAGAATTATGAACTATAATATTATCTACACCATTTACCCAAAATTTATAATTTTTAAGGTGGTTCGATTTTAACTTTTTTAATACTAAATTGCCTTGGGTACCATCATTAGTCATTATGCACAAATCCGACTTTAATTTTAATGCTAATAAATAATCCCATTTGGGAAATAGTTTTAAATACTTTTGATTCAAAAGCAGAGGAGATATATAAAAAACACCTTGGAACCTTGCAATAACTTTAGCATTCTTAAAAAAACCTAGGAGTTTAATAATTTTTAAAGAAAGAAAGCCATGCACTTCGTAACCATATACCACACTAAACGTCTTGTTTTTATATGTTAAAAAAGTTTTAATAGCTAAGAACAAAATCACTAAGTAGTTATCGAGAGGTCTAAGGATTTTGTAAAATGATGACGGGGAAATATTAATTATTCTAGACAATGGATTAGATATTCGTGTAATTGTGACACCTTCAATATTTATTATATCCTCATAATAATAGTTCCCATATTTACTATTATCTCTTGCTACTATATAGTGCACGTCCCAACCAGCTTTCACATACGCTTCTGGAGTTTTACGTATAACTTGAATCGATTTTTCTTTAAAATCGAGTGCAGAAACAAAAAGTATAGATTTTTTCACAAGAATGAGTAATTATTCAAAATTATTTAGCTCGAATTACAAAGGTAATTAAAAATCGGAGTCATTGCGAACGAAAGTGAAGCAATCTCTCTCTAATTAGCATAGGATTGCTTCAGTCAAACTTCCTTCGCAAGGACGGCCTATTTTAGTCATTACGAGTTTCGATAGAAAAGAAGTAATCTCGTATTAAATAGCTAAGAGATAGCTTCACCTTACAGGTTCGCTATGACCAAACAATAATTGGGATTGCTTCAATCCTAACGGATTTCGCAATGACGATGCTTTTGTCCCTCGCTATGACGATACTATTCGAAATATTTATAGTTAAATTCTCCTTTGGGCAACCACATTTCTTTGGTACTTGTAGTTGTTGTTCTTGCTTCTTTTTCTAAAGCATCAACCAATTCTTTTGGAGACTCTATTTTTATTGCAAAGTTATTCTCGTATAAATCAGAAATATAATTCTCGAATCCTTTTACAGCCAAAATAAACGTTCGTTTCTTAAAGGCTATAGCCTCGTATAGAGCTGTAGAATAACACCCCACAACTATATCTGCTTCCGAAAAGTTTTCGTATAATCCTATTTTAGGATTGTCGTTTACAATTACCTTGGTTTTAATTAACTGAGGAAAATTCTTTTGCCAATCTTTATATTCTGAGGGATGAAATCTTAGCTTAATTTGATAGTCTTTAGAAGATAATTTATCTGCCAAGTCGATAGAAAAATCTATTATTTCCTTACTAATTGTCCATTGCGATAATATGAGTATAGTTTTAGTACCATCTTTCTCTTTTCTACTAATAGTAGAATATTTTTCTAAATCTTGATTAAGCTGATTAAAACCTCCAACTATTAGGTTTTGTTTCGGAATAGGTAGGCTAATATTATTCTTCCAAAATTCACCAAAAAGTAGCATTTTATCGGGCATACCCATAACATGTTTTTTATACTTTGTATTATAGCCAATATGCATTTTACCCATGGTACCGTGCTGTAGCTCTACTACTTCTATTCCCTTCTTTTGTGCTAAATATATTAACAAATGATTGAGATGAGTATAAGAGGACATTAAAAAAAGTTTTCTAGGTTTTCCTCTATTTAAAATGAGATTATAAAAAGGTTTCCGACTTTTATAAAATAAATATGCATCGAAGAATCTATTTAGTAAATACGAACTATTTATTCCAAATTCTAGAGGTATATTATCGCATATTTTCTTTAAATCTTTAATCTCTGATTCTGTAATTTTTGTTGTTTTTTGAAGTAGTCGTAGGTATACTCCAGCTAATAATTCAAAACCATCGGTATATTTTATATTTTCGGAATAAGCAGGCGTTTGGTAAGCACTAGAATTACGCATTTCTATGCTTTGTGTTTCTCCATCGAATACATCTGTAAGAAAATCGGTATAAATACATTTGTATTTCCCTCTCTCTAAATTTCTACGAACCGAATTAACAATTAAATATTTTTTCTTTTTAAGAATAAATAATGGTGACTTTACTATACCTAACCATAGATTTTTTGTTGAAATCTTTTTTACGGTCGATAGCTGATTGTTTGCATTTTCGCTACCTAAGCCTGTTTGTATAAGAATTGTTTTATAAACATCGAATCTTATATGCGACCAAAAAGTAAAGCCACGGATTTCTTTTTCGAAGAGTTTATGTTCTTCTTCGAAGTCTAAAAATCGGTTAAATATGTCTTCTATTGTATTATTCATTTTTATTCTTTTCATTTCCAAACACAACGATGGACGTCATTACGAGTAAAACGAAGTAATCTCTCTATCGAACAAAAAGAGATAGCTTCATCTTGCAGATTCGCTATGACTACTACCTGTCATTAATAAAGTGAAAGAATCTCCCAATCACATAGAATTGCTTCAGTCATTCTTCCTTCGCAATGATCAACTGGCTACTACGTCATTCCGAACAGTAGTGAAGGAATCTCTTTCTGTATAGTGAGATTGCTTCGGTCGTTTCTCCCTCGCAATGACAGTTTCATTTTTTCTCGCAATGAGAATTATATTTTGTCGTACAAATCTAACCATTGAGAATTAAATTTATTTATTAACTCTTCTTTTTTCTTTCTAGAACCTGCTTTTATTTGTTTTTCTCTAACAATAGCATCTTCTATATTTGTAAATATTTCGTAATACACCAAATGTTCTAAATTGTACCTATGGGTAAACGACTTCTTATTCAGATGTGTTTTATGCTCGTAAACTCGTCTTTTTAAGTCAGATGTAACACCAACATAGAGTGTTGTCTTGTTTTTATTGGTGAGTATGTAAATATATCCTCCTTTTTTCATAATTGGTTTATTTTTCGTCATTGTGAGCGCAGCGAAACAATCCCTACCCAATCTGCAGTAGATTACTTCAGTCATCCTTCCTTCGCAATGACGTTTTTTGTTCCTCCTTCGCTATGACGATTATTCTTTTCGTTTCCAAACACTAAACCAAGGCATGGGATAAACCTTGTTGCTATAATACCAAACCATTAAAAAAGACAGAAAGAAGCTAAATAAACTTGCTTGTGCTGCCCCTAAGGCACCGTATTCTTGTATTAGGACATAAGCTATAGCAATGTGTATTAACGATACAAAAAACGTAATATAAGCTAAATATTTTGTTTTCTTTTCATAAAATATATATCCTCCTACCATATGATTCATCCCTTTAAAGGCTAAGGCAAAACTAATATACCCAACGTAAATATACGAATTGGCAAATCGTGGATCTAAAATATAAGTTATAAGATAGGGCGAAATTAGAGTTAAGCCTGTTGCAGCAATTAGTAATAGAAATATATAAGCATAAGCTTGCTTTACAATATTCTCTTTTATGTTAAGCGATGGAATGGCTTTTAGTTTCCGAAATAAATAGGGTTGGTAAGCTTTGTTAAAAGCAACTGTCAGAAACCCTAATATAGATGCTATTTTAAAGCCTACATCGTATAAACCGGTATTGGATTGCCCTATAATATTAACCAATATAATAATAATAGCGCCGTTTCTTAACCAACCGCTTAGTTGGTGTGGAACTAGAGGTAAGCCAAAATGTAAAGCGTCTTTTATATGTAGCTCGTCGTATTGGAACTTTAAATATCCTCTCCGCCACAAAATTGCAAGACTTACCGTGGCCATAATAACTGTGCCTATAAGCATGGCCAAAATTCTACCTCGCCAGTCCATTGCTAAAATTACAATAAACCAAAGCGACATACTTAACTTTAGTAGGGTGTCTAAGATGTTAAATATTCCAAACTTTTTTGGTTGCTGTTCGGCTATCCAAAGTGTTAAGTTTATAGTAACCAGAAAAGAGCCTAAAGAAATAATAACAGCCACAAAAAACCATTGCCATGGGAACTTTAGATATTCTTCTAATTGGAATTTAAAGATATAGACCAATGCACTAACTATTATCGTACTACTTATTAAAATAAGGACTACATTTCCTATAAAACTACTGAGTTCAGTTTTGCTAAGTTTATAGTAATTTACGTTTACGGCTCCATGCACACTTAAACCAATTAACACAGCCAAAACAGCAATTAAGGAATTAAAAGATGCTATGGTTCCATAATCGGCAGGGCTTAAATATTGTGTTAAAATTGGCAATAATAAAAAAGGAATGACTTTATTTATTACATCTGCCAATACAAAAACAAAAGAGTGTTTAATTAGTTTAGAACTTAAGAAAGTTCTTATCTTTTCTTTCATATATTAATTTATAAGACTTTTCTAATTAAGTCTTTTAATATTTGTTTTGAATGAGAACTTCTTTTTCTAAAATTAAACTTTAGTTTTTCAAAAAAAGAATATTGAATATTTGACAATTCATAACCTAAATCTAGTAGCTCTGTTCTACATATATACTCAGCGTATTGTATATCTTCATCGTTATTAATTTTCGATGGCCATTTTTGTAAACTTTTTGAGTAAATTCCTTTCAAGTCCTTATTTTCATATTCGGAATAAGATGTGTTACCAACCCACTCAGGTGACTTACGGTCTTTAAACTCTTTAATATTCCAATTAATCTTTTGTTGTATAAATTGTTCAATTTCTTTCTTATTAGACTGTTTTACAAAATCGTCATATTTAATAACTAAAAAATTATTCTTATTAGATAAGTTATTTATTTCAAGTATTTCATCTTTCCATAATTTAACTTGCTTTACAATATCATAATCTAATATGTAATTTTTTGCAGAGCCAATAACATCTCTTACATCCCTCAGTACATATATACATTTAAAATTATCCTCTTCTAAAAATAACTTTGCGATAGGCAAGCTCTCTGTAATTTTATGACCTATCATTACATCACCTTTTTCTTTTATTGGATCAAGGCAATCCTTGTATATATCGTAAATCTTGTAATCTTTTTCATATCTTAATTCTGGGGTAATACCAACAATTGATTGTATTTCCGATTTAGCATTTCTTAACAATATATTTTTTCTTCTCTCTAAATCTTCAATTTTATAGAGCATAGGAATTTGTCTTAGAAAGTTAAGATAATCTCTATATACAGTGATTTCTTCTTGAGAATTAAGAAAATTAGCGACAGCTGTTGTTCCGCTTCTTCTTAAGCCTGTGATAAATAAATATTTCATTATTAATTATATTTCAATTTTTATAATATTTAAGTTTGGCTTGAGACTCTTATCATTTTTCTTTGCAAAAGCCAAAGCTTTTTCTTTATTTGCTTCAAATTCTTGATCAATCTTTTGCATCACCTCTTCGGGAATGCCTAACTGAGTTTTTTCTTTATTTAGCAATCTTATTTCTGATTGTTTTTTTAGTAAATCCAAAACATCTACCAAACTTGGAATAGCATCTCTCTCGAAATTCTTATAAATAGCTCTAA
>JAMOQL010000178.1 GCA_027064025.1 Bacteroidales bacterium | reverse complement strand
TTAGAATGAAGAAAATAGGTATTTATGCAATTTCCAGCTTAATGCTTTTGGGAGTATCGAGTTGTAATAATGCAAGTAAAACAATCGAAAACCCTGTATCGAAAAAAGATACAGTTGTAGAAGAAACTAGTGAGATGCAGAAATTAGTGGATCAGTATTATCCCATAACTTTAACAACAGATTTATCTCAATTAAGCGATAACGATAAAAAGATGATGCCTTTGCTACTTAAAGCAGCGGAAATAATGGACAATCTTTTTTGGAAAGAATCTTTTGGTGATAAAAATATTGTTTTGAAAGATAGCTCTTATGATAAAGCTACAAAGTGCTATTTCACAATAAATTATGGACCTTGGGATAGATTAGATGGAGACAAACCTTTTATTATTAAATATGGAGAAAAGCCTTTATCAGCTAATTTCTACCCAAAAGACATGACCAAAGAAGAATTTGAGGCTTACGATAATCCAAAGAAAAATGATATGTATTCAATGGTTATCCGTAAAGAAGATGGTTCTTTAGATGTTGTTCCTTATCATATTTATTTTAAAGATGAGATAGAAAATGTTGCCGAATTATTAAAGCAAGCAGCTGAGTTATCGGATAGTGAAGGCTTTAAGAAATATCTAAATTTAAGAGCACAAGCTTTGTTGACCGATGATTATTTGGCGAGCGATATGGCTTGGATGGATATGAAAGATAATTCTATCGATTTTGTTGTAGGCCCTACGGAAAATTACGAAGATGCTTTGTATGGAAAACGCGCAGCTCACGAAGCGTTTATTTTAGTAAAAGATCAAACTTGGACCAAAAAATTAGCAAAATATGCAGCTATGTTACCCGATTTGCAGAAAGGATTGCCTTGCGACGATAAATATAAACAAGAAGTACCTGGAAGTAATTCAGATTTAGGTGCTTACGATGTTGTATATTATGCAGGTGATTGTAATGCAGGAAGTAAAACTATTGCTATTAATTTACCCAACGATGAGCGAGTTCAGCTTAAAAAAGGTAGCCGTAGATTGCAACTTAAAAATGCAATGAAAGCTAAGTTTGATCATATATTAATGCCAATCTCTAAAATTCTGATTACTCCAGAACAACAGAAATTTGTACAATTTAAAGCTTTTTTTGAAAATACAATGTTTCACGAAGTATCGCATGGATTAGGAATAAAAAATACGATTAATGGAAAAGGAACTTGTAGAGAAGCTCTTAAAGAAAAATATTCAGCTTTAGAAGAAGGGAAAGCGGATATATTAGGTTTGCATATGGTAACTGAATTGTTTGAAATGGGAGAGTTGAAAGGCGATGTCAAAGAAAACTATGTTACTTTTATGGCTAGTATATTTAGGTCTATTCGATTTGGAGCATCATCGGCACACGGAAAAGCTAACTTGCTGCGATTTAACTATTTTAAAGAAATGGGTGCTTTTAATAAAAACGAAGATGGTACTTATAGTATAGATTTTGATAAAATGAAAGTCGCTATGGATTCTTTGTCAGCAATGATTTTAAAATTGCAAGGAGAAGGAGATTACGATGGTGTGGTTCAGTTGATGCAAGAGAAAGGTCAAATGAACGATGATTTACAGAAAGATTTAGATAAGCTTAAAGAAGCTAATATTCCTGTAGATGTTACTTATATCCAGGGGGCCGAGGCTTTAGGATTGTAAATAATAGTATTAGATAGAAAGCCGTTACTATAAATAAGTTAAATAGTAACGGCTTTTTATTGTCATTCAGTTTTATTAAATTTCTTGTATTTGCATCGAGTTTATAAAAGTTAGGATTCTTTCATATATTGGTGGTTATCAAATGATTAATCCGTCTTTCATTCTGATAATTCGTTCGGATTGATGAGCTAGTTGCTCATTATGAGTTACGAGAACTACAGTTTGATTAAATTCATTTTTCAAATTAACTAATAAATCAAATAAATCTTTTGTATTATTAGTATCAAGATTTCCTGTGGGTTCATCGGCAAATAATACAGAGGGCTGATTGATTAAGGCTCTAGCCACTGCTATTCGTTGTTGTTCTCCACCCGAAAGCTCATTAGGCTTATGACTTATTCTATGTGTCATACCAAGAAACTCAAATAATTCGTTGGCACGATGCTTAACGTCTTTCATATTCCTTTTTCCAATCATTCCAGGGAGAATCACATTTTCGAAGGCCGTAAATTCCGGTAATAATTGATGAAATTGAAATACAAAACCTAATTCTTGATTTCTGAATTTTGCTAAAGCTTTATTTTTAAGATTGAATATTGAAGTTCCGTTAATGATAATATCTCCACTATCAGGCTCAAGTAGAGTTCCTAATATTTGTAGGAGTGTAGTTTTCCCAGCACCACTTTCTCCAACTATTGAGACCAATTCTCCTTTTGTAATATCGAAGTTAATACCTTTTAATACGCTAACTTGTCCGTACGATTTGTATATGTCTTTGGTATGTATCAATTTTTTTAGATAAACTGTAAGTAAATATATGCGAAATATATTGAAATAAATAGTAAACCAAAGCTTCTATTAATTTTTTTGTAAAATAAAATAGGGATTAGAAGCAAAACCATTGTCCCTATCATCCACATCATATCATTTGAAATAATGGATTGATTAAATGTAATAGGATGAACTATCGATGTAATACCTAGTATAGAAAGGATATTAAAGATATTTGAACCAATAATATTTCCAATAGAAATTTCCATCTCTTTTTTTAAAGCTGCAATAACAGAAGTTGCTAATTCAGGAACCGAAGTTCCAAAAGCAATAATGGTTACCGAAATTATTTTTTCCGATACTCCCCAACTATGAGCAATAGCAGATGCATTATCGATAAGCAAATCTGATCCATAATACATTAATACCATAGAACCTGTTAGTAGAAGTAAGTTTACACCTAATCCAAATTTAGCTTTCTCGGTATTATTTGGAGAGCTATTTTTTTTATTTTTAATCGATAAATATATATATATGGCTAATATTGATAAGAAGATAAAGCCTTCATACATTTGCAAATGACAATCCCAACTAAATACTAATAAAACCAGAGACGCAAAAAGCATAAAACCCCAATCGTAAAGAATAGTTCTACTTTTTACAATAATTGGAAAAATGATTGCTGTTAGACCTAAAACTAAGGCAATGTTTGCTATATTTGAACCTACAACATTTCCTACGGACATCTCGGGATGACCTTTAATAGCAGCTGTAATAGAAACTAAAAGTTCTGGTGCAGAGGTTCCGAATGAAACAATCAATAAACCAACAATTATTTTAGGAATATTGAATCTAACCGCTAGATCGGAAGATGATTCTACGAGATAATGGCCACTCCCAATAAGTAAAATAAAGCCAAATAATAGTAATAAATAGTGATCCAATTTTTATTTCTTTAATGTTTTACCAATATCCTTAATATCTTTAATAATTTTTGTTTCTTTTAAAAAATCATCAGTAATATCTTTTTTTACTTTCTTAGCTTCTTTTATGCCACTAACAATCTTAGGGATTTGACCTGAGCCAAATAAAATAACCAAAACAACGCCAATAATTAGCATTTCTTGTGTCCCAATAAAAAGCAATGTATTTATCATATAGAACTGGATTTAAAAACTTTGCATTTGCTGTAGTTTACTATAATATCCATTCAATTTAAGTAGCTCTTTGTGTGTTCCTTTTTCAACTATTTTTCCTTCATCCATCACACAAATTAAATCTGCCGAGACTATGGTCGAAAGGCGGTGAGCAATAACAATTGAAGTCCTATTTTTCATTAAATTGAGTAAGGCATCTTGAACTAATCGTTCGCTTTCTGTATCGAGTGCAGAAGTGGCTTCATCCAGAATAAGAATGGGAGGATTGCTCAGAACGGCTCTTGCAATACTTAATCGTTGCCTTTGCCCTCCAGATAATTTTCCTCCGCCATCACCAATATTGGTATTGTAACCTTCGTCTGTTTTAATAATAAATTCGTGTGCATTGGCTACTTTTGCTGCAGCTTCAATTTCTTCTTCTGAAGCCGATTCTACACCAAAAGCAATATTATTATATATGGTATCGTTAAACAAGATAGGTTCTTGATTAACGTTTCCCATCACGCCACGCAAATCTTTAATTTTGATATCTTTTATCGAATGTCCATCAACTAAGATATCACCATCCTGTATATCCCAGAAACGGGGAAGCAAATCGACTAAGGTAGTCTTCCCTGAGCCGGATTGGCCAACCAAAGCAACAGTTTGCCCTTTATTAACTTTTAAATTTATTTGGTTTAAGACTTGGGCCTCATCATATTTAAAAGAAACGTTTCTAAATTCAATAGATTGTTCGAAACTAGAAAGTTGTGTTGCATTGTCTTTCTCTTTGATAGGGTTTTCTGCGTCCATTATTTCGTTAATTCTGTCAATAGATGCCAATCCTTTTTGAATATTGTAATAGGCGGTAGAGATTGATTTTGCAGGAGAAATAACTTGTGAAAATAATGCTAAATAGCCTAAGAATGCTGATGGCGATAAGCCTTGTGTTTTACTTAATACTATATTCCCACCATATATCATTAGCGAAACCATTACTAAACTACCTAAAAATTCGGATAAAGGATTGGCTAAATCTCTTCTTCTCCACATTTTAATCATAATATCGGTGAACTTCTGATTTTCGGAGAGAAATCTATTTTCCATTTTGTCTTCGGCATTAAAAGCTTTTACAACTCTAAACCCTGATAAAGTTTCGTCAACGATAGTCATTAAGTTACCTAATAAATTTTGGCTTAAACGACCCGATTTACGTAAATTCTTACCTATAGTACCAATTATTCCACCTGTGATAGGAAGTAGAACGAAAACGAATAAAGTGAGTTCCCAATTCATGAATATTAAAAATAAAACATAAACTATGAGTAAGATTGGGTCTTTAAATAGCATATCAATCGAGCGCATTACCGAAATTTCAATTTCAGTAACATCAGAAGTCATTTTGGAAATAATGTCGCCACGTTTTTCTCCTGAATAATAGGAGATGGGTAATCTAAGTATTTTCTTAAATAACCCGTTTCTAATATCTCGAATTATTCCCATTCTAAGTGGAGCAATAGTGTAAACGGCCATATATCTCGAAATATTTTTAAAGAATGATAATATGACAATAAGAGTACTAATAAAAAATAATCCATAAACTTTCGAATGTGATAGCATTAAATCCTGAATGTACCAATTAGACCAAGTATCAATGGATTTAAAATTCCATGCAAAACTGGGCTCAATTGTGGAAACACTATCTGCCAATCCGAATAACACATTTAGAAATGGTATCATCATAGTAAATGAGAATAATCCAAATAATGCTGTAAGAATATTAAATAAGACACCCAAAAAAGCATTCTTTTTATAGGGTTTCATGAAGGCCAAAATGCCCAAAAATTTTTTCATTCTAAAAATGCTTAATAGTTTAATATTTATAGTCGAAATTTGTGTTAAATTCCTGTGTAATTTTGTGGTGTAATTTGTTTTAATTCTTTTTTGATGTCTAAACTGACTTCTAATCCATCAATGAAAGTAGCCATGCTTTCTTTATTAATAACATCGTTGGTTCTTGTTAGCTCTTTTAGAGCCTCGTATGGATTAGGATAAGCTTCTCGACGCAAAATAGTTTGAATGGCTTCGGCAACAACTGCCCAATTATCTTCGAGATCTTGGTTAATGTTTTCTTGGTTTAGAAGTAATTTATTTAATCCTTTTAGTAAGGACTCTAATGCTATTATTGTATGCCCAATAGGTACTCCAATATTACGCAATACGGTACTATCTGTTAAATCTCGTTGTAATCTCGAAACTGGTAATTTCATCGACATATGTTCGAAAATAGCGTTGGCAATTCCTAAGTTTCCCTCAGCATTTTCAAAGTCAATAGGATTTACTTTATGTGGCATGGCAGAACTACCGACTTCGCCTTTCTTAATCTTTTGCTTAAAGTATCCTGCAGAAATATACATCCAAATATCACGAGATAAGTCAATTAGAACTGTATTAATACGTTTCATATTATCGAAAAGAGCAGCAATATTATCGTAATGCTCAATTTGTGTTGTTATTTGGGAACGTTGTAATCCTAAAATATGATTTACAAATGCGTTTGAAAATTCTTTCCAATCTTTTTCAGGATATGCTACAACGTGAGCATTAAGGTTTCCTGTTGCTCCACCAAATTTTGCCGAATAAGGAATGGTATGTAATAATTTAATCTGATTCGCAATTCGCTCGCTATATACGGCAAATTCTTTTCCTAATCGGGTAGGAGAAGCTGGTTGCCCATGAGTTTTTGCCAGCATTGGAATGTCTTTGTATTCCTCAACCAATTCGTTAATGCGTTGGTGTAGCTTTTCAATTCGTGGTGTATATTCGTTTGCAATACCTTCTTTTAATGTCAAAGGTGTAGCTGTATTGTTGATGTCTTGTGAAGTTAAGCCAAAGTGAATAAATTCTTTAAACTCTGATAAGCCTAGAGTATCAAATTGTTCTTTAATAAAATACTCAACGGCCTTAACATCGTGATTGGTAACACTTTCTATATCTTTAATTTTCTGAGCATTGACTTCTGTGAATTCAGTATAAATTTTTCGTAGAGCGGGAAATACCGATTTATCAACAGCAGAAAGTTGTGGAATATTGTATTGACATATGGCAATAAAATACTCAATCTCTATGCGAACACGGTATTTAATTAATCCAAATTCAGAAAAATAATTACCTAATTCAGATGTTTTATTTCTGTATCTACCATCAATTGGGGAAGTTGCTGTTAATTCAGTTAAATTCATTATTTTATTTTAATAGGTTATTACTTTGAAAGTTTGATAAGGAATTATTCTTCATTAAGATAAATTCCATCTTCTTCTATTTTAATAATTTTTTGTTTGTAAAGTGAGCCAATTGCTTTTTTAAAAGTCTTTTTACTCATTTCGAAAGTTAATAAAATTTCTTGAGGAGAGCTTTTGTCGGTAAGTGGTAGAAATCCAGAATGTTTTATTAATTGATTAATAATTTTTACTGAAAGAGGTTCAATACCATCGTAGCCCACTTTTTGCAGACTGATGTCAATTTTGCCATCTTCTCTTACTTTCTTCACATATGCATTAGTAATATCTCCTGGAAATATTTCTTTGAAAATTTCGTTATGATAAATCAATCCACGATAAAGATTATTAATAATAACATTCCATCCTAAATCAGTTTTCCCCGTAATAAGAATTTCAACTTTTTGACCTTCTTCTAGTTCAATATTTTCAGTCTCTATATGACGGCTTGTTCGTGTGGAGCCGACCAAACGGTTGGTTTCAGAATCAAGATATAAATAAACAACATACCATTTCCCTTTCTCCATATCGCTACCTTGTTCACGAAAAGGGACTAGTAAATCTTTTTCTAAACCCCAATCCATAAACATCCCAAATTCAGTATTTTGTTTGGCTTCGAGATAGGCAAACTGATTGAGTTTAAGGTAAGGTTCTATGTTTGTGGCAATAATACGTTCGTTAGAATCAAGATAAACAAAAACAGTAATTTCATCACCAATTTTAATATCATCGTCAACATATTTATTTGGTAATAATACATCGTTTCCTTCACCATCTGTAAGAAACATACCTACTGTTGTTTCTCTATCTACTGTTAAAATATTGTCTTCTCCTAGTCTAAGCACTTTGTTTAATTATATTGTTAATAAAGTTTCCCAATTGATAGAATTATTATCAACTTTGAAATTTAAGAAGCCACAAGGGGTTTATTCCCACTCAATTGTTGCAGGTGGTTTAGAGCTAATGTCGTAAACCACACGATTTATTCCACGTACGTTATTGATTATTTTATTAGATACTTTTGCTAAAAATTCGTAGGGTAGGTGTACCCAATCGGCAGTCATTCCATCAGTAGATTGTACCGCGCGAAGAGCGACTACGTTTTCGTAGGTTCTTTCGTCGCCCATTACACCAACGGATTGAACTGGGAGTAGCATAACGCCAGCTTGCCAAACTTCATCATACAAATTATCTTCTCTTAAAGATGAAATAAATATATCGTCAGCTTCTTGCAATATTCTAACTTTTTCGGCAGTAATATCGCTCAAAATACGAATGCCTAATCCTGGTCCAGGGAATGGATGGCGACCTAATAATTCAGCTTTAATACCTAACGATTTCCCTACTCGTCGAACTTCGTCTTTAAATAATAAATTGAGAGGCTCAACGATTTTAAGATTCATTTTCTCGGGCAATCCACCTACATTATGGTGTGATTTTATGGTTGCCGATGGTCCGTTAACGGAAATTGATTCTATAACATCGGGGTAAATAGTTCCTTGTGCTAACCATTTAACATCTTTTATTTTGTGTGCTTCGACATCGAAAACATCGATAAATTCTCCACCAATAACTTTTCGTTTGGCTTCTGGGTCAGTTTTTCCTGCTAATTTTTCTAGAAATTGTGCTCTAGCATCAACTCCAATTACATTTAAACCCATGCCTTTGTATGATTCTAGAACTTGCTCAAATTCATTTTTTCGTAATAACCCATTATCAACAAAAATACAAGTTAGGTTCTTTCCAATGGCTTTGTGTAAAAGAACACCTGCAACTGTAGAATCTACTCCTCCAGATAAACCAAGAACTACTTTATCGTTAACTAATTTTGCTTTTAAATTGGCAACAGTAGCATCTACAAATGAATCTGGGGTCCAATTTTGCTGACAGCCACAAATGTTAACGACAAAATTCTCAATCATCTGTTTACCTTCGGTCGAATGATAAACTTCTGGATGAAACTGAATGCCATAAGTGCTTTCGCCTTTAACTTTAAAAGCTCCATATTCAACATCGTTTGTACTTGCAATGACTTCGCAATTTTCAGGTAGTTTAGCAATAGTATCGCCGTGCGACATCCATACTTGTGTGTGATCGGAAATACCTTTTAGTAAATTATCTTCTTTATTTACAAAAGCTAAATTTGCTCTTCCGTATTCTCTCTTATTTGATGGTAAAACCTCGCCTCCAAAATTATGTGCCAGATGCTGAGCGCCATAACACACGCCTAAAAGATGCTCTTTACCTTTAATATTAGATAAGTCGGGGATAGGAGCTTCTGTATCACGAACAGAATATGGACTACCAGAAAGGATAACTCCTTTTATCGATGCGTCCATGTCTGGAATTTTGTTAAAAGGAACTATTTCGCAGTAAACATTTAACTCGCGTATTCTTCTAGCAATTAGTTGTGTATATTGTGATCCGAAGTCGAGAATAAGAATTTTTTCTGTCATTGATTTTCTATTTTTTGCAAAGATATGATTTACTAAATTAATAATAGAAAATTGAGAATGGATAATTACAAAAATTGCAGTTAGTTTTTGTATAGTTTAGATAATAATATCATAATTTAGTTGAATGAGAAAAAATATTATTTTCCTAATAGGAATTTTGTTTATTAATATCGGATTTGCACAAAAGTATAAATCCGAAGAGTTATTTATTAAAACAGCAGATAGTATTAAAATATCAGGAACGCTTATTTTACCCAAAAAAGAGTTTAAGAAATTAACTTTAGCTATTATCATTGCTGGCTCTGGGCCTACTGATAGAGATGGGAATTCAGGGTTAATGATTAATAATTCTTTGAAATATTTAGCAGAAGGACTTGTAAAGCATAAAATTGCTTCTTTTAGATACGATAAACGTGCTATTGGTAAAAGCTTATCGTCGTCGATTAGGGAAATTGATTTACGATTCGAAGATTATATTAACGACCCTGTAGCTTTGGTTAATTATTTTAAAAATGATAAACGTTTTGATAATATTGTGATTATTGGTCATAGTGAAGGTTCTTTGTTAGGAATGATTGCCTCCAAGAAAGCTGATGTAAGTCAATTTATTTCAATATCGGGTGTCGGAAGAACTGCGGATAATATTTTGGAAGATCAACTAAAAATGCAGTATTCTCATGATCTGACTCGAACTATTTTAGATAGTTTAAAAGCGGGGTTTACGGTAAGCGAATTAGGAAAGTTAAAAAGTTTATTCAGACCATCGGTTCAACCATATATGATTTCATGGTTTAAGTACAACCCTCAAGTTGAAATTAAGAGATTGACTTGCCCAGTACTTATTTTACAAGGAGATAATGATATTCAGGTTAAGGTTTCGGAAGCCGAGCTTTTAAAAACTGCCTATCCAAAGGCAGAGTACGAAATTATTCCACACATGAACCACCTTATGAAGATAGTGAAAGGCGATTTTAATGAGAATTTAAAATCTTATTATAACCCAAAGCTTCCAGATTCTAAAGCATTAATCAATAGAATTTCTAAATTTATTCTTTCTGATTATAAAAAATAATTTCGTCATCTTTATTATTAAACTGAATTAATAAGTAATAAAAGAATGCGATAAAAATAGTTCCTGATTGATTGTTTAACATGGATTCAGGTCCAAAACTCAGCAATACTGTTAGTATAAATATACTGATTAGTAATTCTTTACGCTTTTTTGCTTCATTAAAACCCATATA
>JAMOQL010000177.1 GCA_027064025.1 Bacteroidales bacterium | reverse complement strand
TAACTGATTGGCTTGCGATTTTAATTCAAGTTCTTTTTTATCGAAATCGTTTTGTAAAGCCCAGACATCTAACTTTTTCATCTTTACTTGTGAATATTGCGATTTTTCGAAAATAGGCACTTTTAAGACTAAACCAACTGTGGTGTAATCTTTGTTTACATCTCCGCCATTATTGTAAGCACTTGCCATACTATGATTGTAATTTCCTCTTGCAATTAACATAGGATATAACTTTTCACGTTCGGCACGCATGCCTAATCTTTCGGCTTCAATTTTATTACGTAATGGATCTAAGGCTTTTAATTCGCCTGCTTGATAAGTTCCTATTTGTGTCATTTCCACTTCTTTTTCGAGATAAATACCTGTTAATGACTGAATAAGTGTAATAGCTTGTACCTTTTTAAGTTCTATTTGCGATTTTGCTAAATCAATCTGATTTAAGGCATTATTTATTTTTAATAATGCACTTTTCGGTGCTCTGTCGCTACTTACCTTAATTTCAATTATCTCCTTAGTTTTAAGTATGGACTGTTTCTTTTTTTTCAATGCCTCAATCATACCATTCATATATTTCAAATTGGCATTTAACCCAACTATCATTGCTTCATTTTTAAGCAAATTAATATATCTTTTTGCTTCGGCGGCTTTATACATTGTTTTGGCTTTCGAAGCCATTGTATAAATCGACTTTACAAATATTGGCATAGACACCGATGCTCCTACACGCATTATATTCTGACTAAATGGTTGTGCTACACTTTGGTCTTTAACCATTCCCATTAATTCGTTTGGAGCAACAGGTAACATTCCTGTTGGACTTGTCGAATAATCATAAGTGCCAAAGGCATCAATTTTAGGAAACAACATTCCGTTTGCCATTCTTTTACCCGTTAATGCTTTCATCATATCAATACTATCTGCAATGGCTTGCGGATGTGTTTTCAACGAATCGAACAAGCTCGTAATCGTGCTTATCTCTTGTGCCTGAACTATCAGAGGGAGAAAGGCTACTATTGTTAGAATTCTTTTTATCATATTTACCTCCTTTTAATTTATATCTATTAATTTAACTTTATGTAAGTAAGTAATCACTTACAAAGGTAAATGGTTTTTTTTAAACAGCAAGAAAAAAAATATTTTTTTTTACAAATAAATTAAAGCGTTGTTTAATAATGGTTTATATGATTATTTCGTTGTCTATTCTTATCATAAATTATAAAAGTGTATGTAATAGACAAAATGGCTTATGTAAATCATATTTGATAAATTAATATCCGAAAGAAATTAAATACTTTTATAAAACTTGCTAATATCCCGTTTAATTTCATCACGTATTCTGCGAAATTCTGATAATACAAACTCATCAGTTCCTGTAGCTTCTGCGGGGTCGTCGAAACCAATGTGAATACGATTTTTAACTTTGCCTGTAAACATTGGGCAGCTTTCCTTGGCCCCGCCACAAACTGTAATTACATAATCGAATTCTTGCTCTAAAAACTTGTTTACCGATTTTGGTTTGCTTTCGCTAAGGTTAATCCCTTCTTCGAGCATTACTTTTATTGCTAAAGGGTGAACTTCTCTACTTGGTTCTGTTCCTGCTGAAACAACTTCTAAATTCTTATCAAAAGATTTTAAAAACCCTTCTGCCATCTGACTTCTGCAGGAATTACCTGTGCATAATACTAATATTTTCATTTAATAAAATTTACGTTTAAAATATAATGAAACATTTACCAATGCAATTAATACAGGAACCTCAACCAATGGACCTATTACTCCTGTAAATGCCTGTTGCGAATTTATTCCGAATACTGCAATCGCCACAGCAATGGCAAGTTCAAAATTATTTCCTGTTGCTGTAAATGCTATTGATGCGTTGTGTTTATAATCTATCTTCATTGCTTTCCCAATAAAAAAACTAAGTAAAAACATAACAACAAAATATATCACTAATGGGATAGCAATTTTTATTACATCAAAAGGTATTTTAACAATTAGCTCTCCTTTTAAACTGAACATCAACACTATAGTTCCTAAAAGTGCGATTAGTGTTATTGGTGATATTTTAGGAATAAATTTTCTATTATACCAATCAGTTCCTTTTAATTTAGATAAAATAAGACGACTTAAAAATCCCATCAAAAATGGGATTCCAAGATATATTAATACTGACTGAGCTATCTCCCATATAGAGATATTAACATCAAAAGTTTCTAAGCCAAAATATTTTGGAAGAACAGTAATAAACAGCCAAGCATAAAAACTGTATGTTAAAATCTGAAATACACTATTTAATGCTACAAGTGTAGCTCCGTATTCTTTACTTCCACCTCCTAAATCGTTCCAAACCAAAACCATTGCAATACACCGAGCAATTCCAATCAGAATTAATCCTGACATATATCCCGGCTCATCTCCAAAAAATATAATTGCTAAAACAAACATTAGAATAGGACCAACAAACCAATTCAATACCAACGAAAGCGACATGGCTTTTGTGTCTTTAAAAACTTTGGGTATGAGTTTGTAATCTACTTTTGCCAATGGAGGATACATCATTAATATTAAACCTATTGCCAATGGAATATTGGTTGTGCCAGAGGATGCTGAATTTATTATATTTGAAACCTGTGGAAATAAATAACCAATACCTACACCTATAAGCATTGCAAGAAAAATCCAGAGCGTTAAAAAACGGTCTAAAATTTTAAGTTTTGTTTTCATTCGTTATTAGTATTTTTAGTTATTCAATTATCACACCTTTAATAGTTAAAACTACTGTTCGTATATTTGAAGTTACAGTTATGGTTTTATGAAATACACCTAATTTATCGGTATCATAAATTACTGATATTTCGTCATATTCACCGGTTCGCATTGGTTTTTTGCTCCAAAAAGGAGTGGTGCATCCGCAAGATGTTTCTACATTGTTAATAATAAGGGGTTTCTTTGAATTATTGGTATAAGAAAAATTGTAAAACGCATCAGTTTCTTTTTTTATGGTTCCAAAATCATGCTCAGTAACTTCAAAATACAAAGAAGTAGAATCTAATTTGGTTTTAGGCTCTTGAGCCAATAAATTAACTGATGATAATAGTACGATAGCAGTAAGTAAAATATAGTTTCTTATTTTCATTGTTTTAGATTTTAGCAATCGCAGGTAAACGACGATATAGATTTATCAATAAATTTATTAAAAAGGCTTTTCATTTCGGACAGTTTCTCCATATTTAGACAATAATGAACTTTAAGCCCATCTATACTACCCTTTATTATACCTGCATCTCGCAACTCTTTAAGATGACGAGAAACGGTGGTTCTGGCTATTGGAAGATATTCCGATATATTTCCTGTTTTAATTTCTTTTTTTTCGGCAAGCAGTTGAATTATAGCAATGCGTGCAGGGTGCGACAGCAAACGTCCAATTTCTGCCAACTCCTGTTGTTCTGTTTTAAAATCTGTTGATTTGTTATTTTGCATAATACATATGTTTAATGTTGCAAACATACGACATTATGATAAGATAAAAATGAAAATTCAATGAAAATTTAAGGATTAATAGTTTTTTTTAATATATCATTAACCACTTGGTTGAGTTTAACTAAATGGTTAAGTTTGCAGAATGAAATACAATAAAGATACATCTGAGAAAATATTAGATAATGCTTTTAGTGAGTTTGAGGAGAGAGGGTATTCTGGAGCAAGAATGCAATCTATCGCCGATAGAGCAGGGATAAACAAGGCTCTTTTGCACTATTACTATAAATCGAAAGATGCACTTTTTGAACTGATTATTAAAAAGGCTTTTAATATGTTGCTTCCAAAAATATTTAAAATTTTTGATGATGATGCCAATATTTTTGAGCTAATAGAAAATTTTGTTTCTGTATATATCGATATTATTATTAAACATCCACATATTCCTGGTTTTGTAATTCACGAAATTAGCAATAATCCAAATCGCCTTTTAAAATTGGTTGAACACGAAAATATTAATATCAATAATATTAAGCAACGAATCAACCAAGAAATGGAGAATGGTACAATTATAAAAATGCCAGTTGAGCAACTTATTACAAATGTTATTTCGCTTTGTGTTTTCCCTTTTGTGGCAAAACCTTTACTTACTGGTTTAGTTTTAAATGGAGATAAAAAAGCCTTTGATGCTTTTGTTGAACAAAGAAAAACAGAGGTGTCTAAATTTGTTATTAATGCAATAAAAATTAATTAAGATGAAAAAGATATTTTTTATACTAATACTATTGCCCTTTCTAGCTAATTCGCAAGAAATTAGTTTGGATAGTTGTATTTCGGCAGCTAAAACTAATTGGCCTGCATTTAAAAAGCAACTTTCAATAGCAAAACAGGCCGAACTAATTAACACTACTTTGAATAAGAATTATCTACCAAAGTTAAACTTATCGGGGCAAGCCACTTACCAGTCGGAAGTATCATCTTTCCCTGAGATACCTTCTCCAGCTTTTTCAAATATTTTTCCTGAATTACCACAAGACAATTACAATGTAGAAGCCAATTTAAACCAAACTATTTGGGACGGAGGAATTATAAAATCAAGTAAAGATATTCAATTGGCTGCCAATAATATCGACCTGAAAAAATTAGATGTAGAGATTTATGGTTTGATTGGTAAAATTAATCAGTTATATGTAAATTTTTTGTTTTTAAAGCAGAATGAGAAGATACTTAATATTTCTGAAAAAGAATTAGATGAGAATATTAAATCATTGAAATCGGCCATTGAAAATGGTGTTTTATTAAGTAGCGATATTGATAATCTGAAATCTGAAAAACTTAAATTAGAAAAAGAATTATTAAATATTGCATCATCTAAACTACAATTAATAAGTTCTTTAAATATTTTTACAGGCTTAGCTTTAGATACAAGTATTCAGTTTATTGAGCCCAAATTAATTGCTAAAACTAATCCAATTCGTCCAGAAATTAATTTGTTAGATGCACAAATAAATCTATCGCAAAGCAATATTGCAAAATACAAAACCAGCCGAATGCCAAAGTTAATGGCTTTTGGGAAAGTGGGTTATGGTCGCCCGGGGTTCGATATGTTCAACACCGATATGCACTCGTATTATTTGGTTGGCGCTAAGTTTTCTTGGGATGTTTGGGATTGGAATATGCTCAAAAATCAGAAACAACAGATAGAAATTCAGCAAAGTATTATTGAAGATAATAAAGACGTTTTAACAAAACAAATCAGCATAGAACAAAATCAGTATCAACAAGATATAGGAAAATATACCAAGCAAATAGAAATTGATGCTGAAATAGAAAAACTAAAAGAAAACGTATATAATTCGGCAAAAAGCAAGTTCGAAAACGGAACAATTACATCTACCGAATATCTGAAAATATTTAACGAATTGAAACGTGCCCGTTTATCAACAAAAATTGACAAACTACGCTTAATACAAGCGAAAATTAATTATGAATATTCACGAGGAGAAGAACAAAAATAAATTTAAGAATATGAGAACTTTATCAAAAATATTAGGAATACTGATGATTACTGCAGTAATATCATCGTGCTCAAACGAGAAAAATGCAGATGCTTATGGAAATTTTGAAGATGATGCTTTGGTGGTATCAGCCGAAGGAGTAGGTAAAATTTTAGAGTTTAGCATCGAAGACGGACAGGAAGTAAAAAAACAGCAAATTATTGCAGTTATTGATACTGTTCAATTGCATTTGAAAAAGGAAATTTTAATTGCGGGGAAAAGCACTATCGATAGTAAAGTTAGAAATGTAGAGGCTCAAAAATTAGTTTTAAATGAGCAGTTAAATAGTTTGAAAATCAATCAGAAAAGAATTCAAAAGATGTTTAACGATGGAGCAGCAACACAAAAACAACTCGACGATATTAATTCTCAGTTAATAATTACTGAGCAGAAAATTAAAAATATTACTACACAAAGTCAGTCGGTTGTAGCCGAAAAGAAAAGTTTAGACGCACAAGTACAACAACTCAATGACCTGATTAAAAAGAACATTATTAAAAGTCCGATTAATGGAACTGTATTGGAAACTTTTGTAAAACAAGGCGAATTTGCAGCACCAGGGAAACCATTATGTAGTCTGCAAAACACTAAAAATCTAACACTTCGTGCTTATGTTTCCGAAACACAATTATCGCAAATAAAATTAAATCAGAAAGTGAAAATTGAAGTTGATTTTGGCGATACAACTACAACAAAAGAAGGACTTATTTATTGGATTTCGGACAAAGCCGAATTTACCCCAAAACAGATACAAACCAAAGAGGAGCGTAAAAATTTAGTGTATGCTATTAAAATTAAGGTAGGGAATAAAGATGGGGTTTATAAAATTGGAATGCCTGCAAATGTGGAATTCTAAAATAGAATGTTAAGTCTAAATTAACAAGAGAATAAATGATAAAAATAGAGAACATAAGCAAATCTTACGGTAAAGTAAACGCTTTGACCAATCTCAACTTTAATGTTAAAGATGGACAACTTTACGGCTTGATTGGACCCGATGGAGCAGGCAAAACTTCTCTGTTTAGAATTTTAACTACCTTATTGCTCCCCGACACGGGCAAAGCCACATTAAACAATTTAGATGTGGTAAAAGACTACAAAGAAATCCGTCGTATTTTGGGTTATATGCCCGAGCACTTTTCTTTGTATTTAGATTTAAGCGTAGAGGAAAATTTAAACTTTTTTGCAACAGTTTTTAATACTACTATCGAAGAAAACTATTATCTGATTAAGGATATCTACAAAATGCTAGAACCTTTTAAAAAGCGAAAGGCAGGAGATTTATCTGGTGGTATGAAACAAAAATTAGCCTTATCGTGTGCACTTATTCACAAACCAAAGATTTTACTTTTAGACGAGCCAACAACAGGAGTTGATCCTGTTTCGAGAAAAGAATTTTGGGAGATGCTAAAACACTTGCAAACAGAGGGTTTAACCACTTTGGTTTCGACCCCTTTTTTAGACGATGCAGAGCTTTGCGACGAAGTGGCATTAATTCAGAACGGGAGTATTTTAAGTGTCGATACACCGCATAATATTGCTAATCAGTATCCGCATCAGTTATGGGAAATAAAATCGGAGAATAATTATCAAACCTTATTGCTTTTGGAAAAGTTCAATAAAAAAGTATCGGCTTTTGCTTTTGGTAATGTGGTGCATTTTGCTTGCGATAAAAAATTTGATATAAAAGAAGTGGAACAGTATTTAATCTCTAATAATGTTGAAAATATTTCGATTAAAGTAATTGAGCCGAGTATCGAAGATGTATTTATGGATTTGATGAAATAATAAGATAATTATTAATTCGACTGGGGTAAAGCGTTATAAAAATAATTTGTACTTGTTTGCATAGGAGCAGGTTAACATAATAAATAATTACGATTAATTGGTGTTGTATTAATAATAAAAATGGAAGAAGAAAAAGTAATAGAAGTAAAAAATTTAACCAAACAATTTGGAGCATTCAAGGCGGTAAATAATATCAGTTTTGATGTAAAGAAAGGTGAGATATTTGGTTTTCTCGGTGCTAATGGTGCAGGAAAAACTACGGCTATAAAAATGCTTACAGGAATTCTTTCATCAAGCTCTGGCGAGGCTAAAGTTGCTGGTTACGATATAAATTCGCAAAGAGACAAACTAAAAGAAAATATTGGTTATATGAGCCAAAAATTCTCGCTTTACGAGGATTTAACGCTAAAAGAGAACGTAAAATTTTATGGCGGAATTTATGGTTTGAGCAATAACGAAATAAAAAACAAAACCCAAGAAATGATTACAGATTTGGGTTTAGAAGATATTCAAGATACTTTAATTTCGGATATTCCTTTGGGTTGGAAACAAAAAATTGCCTTCTCGATTGCGGTATTGCATCATCCAAAAATTGTGTTTTTAGACGAGCCAACAAGTGGTGTAGACCCGATTACTCGCCGTCAATTTTGGAATTTAATTTATCAGGCAGCAGCCGATGGAATTACAGTTTTTGTTACCACCCATTATATGGACGAGGCAGAATATTGCAATCGTATTTCGATGATGGTAGAAGGTGAAATTGCTGCTATGGGAACGTTAGATGAGCTTTTAGCTAAGTATGATGCAAAAAATATGGACGAGGTATTTATTAAAATTGCTCGATAAAAATATTAAATATGAAAACATTTTTAGCATTTGTAAATAAGGAGTTTAAACATATTTTTAGAGATAAACGAACTCTGATAATTTTGTTTGGAATGCCCATTGTTTTAGTGGTACTTTTTGGTTTTGCTATTACTACCGAAATAAATAATGCGAAAATTGCTGTTTTAGATTATTCGCACGATACTTATTCGCAAAAATTACAACATAAAATTGCATCTTCCGGATACTTTGATATTACTGATAATTTGCAATCCAATTCACAAATTGAAGGGATATTCCGAAAAGGTAAGACTAAATTAGTGCTTGTATTTCCTCAAGATTTTGGCAAAGATTTAGTAAATAATAAACACGCAAAAATTCAGGTAATTACAGATGCTTCTGATCCTAATACAGCAAATATTTTAGTAAGTTATTTACAAGCTGTTTTTCAGAAATTTTCGGCAGAAGAAGGCGTAACATTACAATCGAATTTAGATATTAAAACTCGAATGATGTATAACCCCGAAAACAAGTCGGTGTATATGTTTGTACCAGGTGTAATGACCATTATTCTGATGCTTATTTCTGCAATGATGACCTCAATTACTATTGCCCGCGAAAAAGAACTAGGCACAATGGAAATCCTGTTGGTTTCACCATTAAAACCTATCGTAATTATATTAGGTAAAATTATTCCTTATCTTGTTTTATCGATGATAAATGCAATAACCATTTTAATGCTCGGACTTTTTGTGTTTAATATGCCGATGGAAGGTAGTTATTTACTATTATTTGTAGAAATATTGCTTTTTGTATTAGCATCATTAATTTTAGGATTATTAATTTCAACTGTATCAAATTCGCAACAAACAGCCATGCTTTTGTCCTTAATGGGATTGATGTTACCAACAATTTTATTGTCTGGGTTTATTTTTCCAATATCGAGTATGCCCGACATTTTGCAATGGATAAGTCATATAATTCCAGCTAAGTGGTTTATTATCATTATAAAAAATATAATGCTAAAAGGAACAGGTTTTTCAGCCATTGCTTTCGAAACAGGAATTATGGTTTTAATTAGTGTGGTGCTCACAATTATGACTGTCAAAAAATTTAAAATAAGATTAGAATAATGCGAAAAATTATATTCATAGTTCAAAAGGAGTTTCGTCAGATTTTTAGAAATAAAATGATGAAACCTATCTTATTTGTAATGCCTATTGTACAATTAGCAGTATTGGCATATACGGCAGATTTTACGGTTAAGAATATCAATATTTTTATCGAAGATAAAGATAATTCGGGCTTGTCTAAATCACTAATTAATAAAATTTCAACATCCGATAATTTTAATTTAGTAGAAGTATCCAATTCATTTACAGAAGGTTTTTCTAAAGTTGAGAAAAATGAAGTAGATGTAATTTTAAGTATCCCCGAGCATTTTAATAGAAATTTAAAATCTAATAAGAAAACTGAACTTTCTATCTCTGCCGATGCTATTAATGGGACAAAAGCTGGCATTAGTATTAATTATTTGCAAAACTTAATTGTTCAGTTTTCGCAAGAGTTAGTGGCTAAGAAAGGAGTGAAAAATACACATTCAGGAATAGAAATTATTCAACGCGATTGGTATAACCCAAGTTTGGATTATAAATATTTTATGGTCCCTGGAGTTTTGGTTTTGCTGGTTACTATGATTGCTCTTTTCCTTTCGGGAATGAATATTGTGCGCGAAAAAGAAGTTGGAACTATTGAGCAGTTAAATGTTACGCCAATAAAAAAATATCAATTTATAATTGGTAAATTATTACCTTTTTTAATCATTGGTTTAATCGAGTTTACAATAGGTTTGGCTGTAGCTTTGTTTTGGTTTAAAGTTCCATTTTTAGGCAGTATTGGTTTAATTTATATTTTCACAACCGTATATTTAATTCTTATTTTAGGAATAGGAATGTTTATTTCTACTGTAACTGATACGCAGCAACAAGCCATGTTTTTATCATGGTTCTTCTCTGTTATTTTTATATTAATGTCGGGCTTATTAACTCCAATAGAAAGTATGCCGGAATGGGCACAAAATATTACACTTTTTAATCCAATCAGATATTATGTCGAGGTTATAAGAATGGTGATGTTAAAAGGAAGTGGTTTTCCAAGTATTATCAATAATTTCTTTATCATTTCTGGCTCGGCAATTTTTATTAACCTTTTAGCTATTTGGAATTATAAGAAAACGTCTTAGCTTTCTTGATTCTTGGTTTCACATTTGCAACAGGTAGGCTGTTGTCTTTTTTAGATTTTCCATTCTTGGAGTCTTTGTCTTGTTTTATCATCTTTAAAATATTTAGAATGTGAACTAATACAAATTAGGAAACAAAACTGCCTGCATATGCATCTGAAAAGAATTTATTGCTAGTGATACTAAGAATTTTTGCGGTTGTAAGTTTATTTACAATAAAATTGTGTAACCATATTTTAACATTTTCTAATTTTTCAAATACCTTATTTTTATAATAT
>JAMOQL010000176.1 GCA_027064025.1 Bacteroidales bacterium | reverse complement strand
ATTATATACAACGATTGATATAACGGGCGGTAGCGTATTGGTTCGTAGTTCGTTTCATCGTTGGTAAATTTAGAAAATTCTTTTTGTTTTTTTGTTTTAAATTCGTCAATAATAAAGAAAAATCATAAAGATTTTTCGGATTTAAAGAAGCATCTACCGTGCCAGCGAGCTAAGACCCGCTGCTGCTCCTTTATATTGTGTTGGGCATATCGTGCACTTCTCTTTTATTATATAGACTTTCAATTTTCAAAGCTATATATTTCCATTATTTCAAGTTATAAAGTTAGTGTAATTTCTGTTATTTAAAACTAATATCATAAACTATTCTTGATATTTTATATTAGATAAACCTTAATTCTTACAAAATCTTAATAATTTTAACAACAAGACGTAGCTTTCCCTTGTATTTTATGCAAAAAACTGCTCTCGAAATTCTGGGTTTTCTAATAACCTATCTTCTTGCTTTCTGAAAAAACCAGTATCATCTTTCTCAAAAATAGTGTAAATATAAGTTTTGTTGATATTACAGGTGCTACAGACTCTTAAATCGGCTGGACTTACATATTTAATTTCAGATTCTTTGGTTTCTGTAGCCTCTTCTAATTGTTGTTCTTCAGGATTAAAAAGATATTGTTCTGCTATGCGAGAAGCCGTGGCGTAAAAACCATAATATCTTACTAATCTGAAATTTGGGAAAGGAACGTGTTGAAATAACAATGGAAAAAAATCTGAATAATGAAGTTCCAATTCTTTTACGATTGGCTTACCATTAAAATCAAGGTTCTTATAATCCTTATATTCAAATGTAATATACTCGCCTTCCATATTTGTTATCTTGTATTCACTCAAACAGGCACGCTTAGAATACCTACCAATATATCTAATTACAGCTAAGGGATTCTCCATCGGTGGGTCTATATTCAGATGCCAATTCTTTTCATTTATCTCTTTTAAAAATCTTAAAAAATCATATCTGTCAGAAAATCGATGCTTTAATACTTCTGTATCATACAGCTCAACCAATCTATCCTCAAACTTAGCTCGAAACTTTTGTTGCAAGAATTCATATTTGACAAACTCTCCTTTTATCTCTTCTAAACGCTTTGTTTTGACATTCATACCGCCCCAAGACAGAATCATATGAGTATGAAAATGGGAATTCTTCTTTTCTCCATAAGTATGCAAAACTGATATTATACCTGGCTTAATATCATACTTCTCTAACATCCAATCCTTAAATACATCGGCTGATACTTGCATTAATATACTGAGTAGTAGTCCATCATTTTGTTTAATTAAGCCTATCAGTTTATGAGGTAGAGTAAAAACTACATGACGATGTTTTAAATCAAACATCCTATATTGTAATTTATCGGCCCAACGCATCGTATCCTGCCAACTACAGGTCGGACAAAATCGATTCTTGCACGAATGATGAATCTCAGATAATTCTCCACAATTCTCACAGACATACTGCTCTATTCCTAACTTGGCTGTTCGGCAAACCCTTATGGCACTTACCGCTTTGTAAACTTCTGGACGAATAAAGTGTTTGGGAAACTTAACATACTCATCCCAATAAGAATCCAGAAAATCCTTGAGACGATATTTCTTCTCTTGACCAAATGTATTAGTCGCGATATGTTGTTTGCTTTTACACACATATCACTATACGTAATTTAATCTGATTCTGTTACTTTGTGCTCTGCTGATCAAAAGACCAGGCTGTCATCTGACTTTGTCCTGTTTCTGTCAATAAATCCTTATTCTTTACGCCACAATTCGGGCAAATAGTTGGGTTTTCAAATACTAAATTCCAATTAGAATCTTCGCTTACTTTTCCTACCTCAAAATCATAAACTGTTCGGCATTTCTCACACCTTAGATTTACTATCATAATTTTCTTTTTATTGGATTTGGGTTATGCTTGCATTATGTCCAACGACTGCGGTAAGAAACGTTTTGGGTTCTTATAGCAATCCTTTTTCAACGACTAAAGTAGTAAACTCTTTTGA
>JAMOQL010000175.1 GCA_027064025.1 Bacteroidales bacterium | reverse complement strand
AAATTAGCAGTAAATTGAAAGTTTGGTGTTTAAAAAGGCCCAACGCCGCATATACTCACCGTAACGCCAAGCTGGGTACGATAAAGTGACATAGTTTACACTTTTTAGGTTTTAATTTTTATTAAAAAAACAAATTACTATGCCTTGGAAAAAAACGACAACTATGGAACAAAAAATTGAATTTGTATGTGGGTGGAGAACAGGACGGATTCTTTTGTTATTGTATTTAAAAATGGGAAAATCATTGGATATTCCTGCAATTTATCTCAGCGAATATATCACTAAAAATAAAATAAATTATTTTAAAAAACTAAGAAATATCACAGAAAGCAATGACTGGGAAGGATATATATTCTTTATATGCTTGACATCTGCCAATAAGGGTTTAATTCGATTAGAAAGTATAACCTCGTTGATGGACACAACGGCAGAAAATATATACATCATAAACCGCAAGTCAAATACAATACAGATACTATACAAGTACGGTTTATCATCGTACCTGTACCGTACTTGTACCGTACCTGTACCGTACCTGTACCGTACCTGTGTAAAATAAAAACACTTAATTATGTATTTTTATTAAGTAGGAGATAAAATTTTATATCGGTGTTAAACAGATTGGTGATAGATGAATAGCGTTTAACAAATATATTTTCGTTGTTGCCAATATAAGAAACACTAATATTTATTTGCTGCGAAACTTCACTTAATAAGAATAAAGCAAGAATAGCAAAAAACAAGAACTATTATCGCCGCCCCAAGCACTAGTAGAACATCCTTATGGAACAATAAAACGACAATGGGGCTACAGTTATATACTAACAAAAAAGACCAAACAACGAGCAGAAGCAGATGTGGAATTAATGTTAATATCGTATAATTTAAAAAGAATCATTAACCTACTAGGTAAACATTACCTTAAGGAATATCTTAACAAGATACTTTATTCTTTTATCATTAAAAAAATGAAAACCAAGGCTGAAGTAAGCGTTTTCAGAGATTATTATTTCAAGAAATAATATATTGTATTTGAATACAATAAACCCCTATAAACCCTTATATTTGATTTTTAATTAGAATTAAACAGTACTTTTTAGACGGACTGCCGTTGTATGGTATTAAAAATGAAATTTTGAATTTGAAGAAAATGAACAGGTTTAATCAAAACATAATCCTTAAAGTCATAGGATTTAGGAGAAAAAAAATAAAACTTCCTGCACAGCAAATTGAGAAGGAAATTAAAAATGCGAAAGTTGAATTCTTTCATCTAATTCGTGATAGTTTTTTTATTTTATTAGGGGTATTATCAGCTGGTTTTGGCTTAAAAGGCTTTTTGTTGCCCAATATGTTTATAGATGGTGGTGTAATGGGAATTTCTCTTACAATAGCCGAATTGACCGAAATACCGCTATCAATTCTAATAGTTGCAGTAAATCTCCCTTTTTTAATTATGGGTTTTTCCACAATCAGCAGACAATTTGCTTTGAAAAGCATTATTGCAATTATATTGCTTGCTGTTTCAGTTCATTTTATACCGTTTCCCATTATTACAGATGACAAATTACTTATTGCCGTTTTTGGTGGTTTCTTTTTAGGATTAGGAATTAGATTAGCAATTCGTGGTGGCTCTGTTATAGATGGTACAGAAGTTTTAGCAATTTTTGTAAATCGAAAAACCTCATTGACAATAGGTGATGTTATTATGATATTTAACATTATTATATTTGTTGCTGCAGCATATGTATTTACAATTGAAATTTCATTATATGCAATGCTTACATATTTATCAGCAGCAAAAACTGTCGATTTTGTTGTATCAGGTATTGAAGAATATCTAGGTGTAACAATTATATCAGATAAAAATAAAGAGATCAGGTTAGCTATAATTGAAAAACTAGGAAGAGGATGCACCATTTATTCCGGCAAAAGGGGGCAGTCATTGGAGCAAACAGATATTATTTATACATTAATTACAAGATTAGAATTAGCAAAATTGCAAACAGAAATAGATAA
>JAMOQL010000174.1 GCA_027064025.1 Bacteroidales bacterium | reverse complement strand
ATTCTAGATATTTTATTAGCAGTTGTAGTAACTGTTTTGACTAAGTCTGTGGTAATATATCTGCTGTCAGTCCTTGGATATGATGTCAATTTCAATTCGTATAATTTTTGAGCTATATTTAAAGTTTGTTGTGCGGTTAATTTTAATTTGCTATTTGCTTCCCTCTGAAGAGATGTAAGATCGTAAAGAAGTTGAGGATGCAAGCTAACTGTTCTTTCTTTAAATTTATCTATTTTAAAATCTTTATTTTTCAAAAGAGTTGCGATTTTTTCCGCATCCTCTTGTTTATTAAAATCAATACTATAAGTTCCCTTATAAATATTAGAGTGGAATGTTCCGACTAATTGATAATAAAAAGAAACCTTTTGTTTTTTACGCAATTCTTCTCTTTCTACAATAGCAACCAAAGTAGGAGTTTGTACTCTGCCAATTGTATACAATTTTCCTACTTTTACCGTAAACGCTCTCGTTGCATTTATCCCCACAATCCAATCCGCATAGCTTCTTGCCCAAGCTGATTCTGCAAGGCTGTTGTATTTTGATAAATCAGACATTCTTTTAACTTCTGTGATAATTTCGTTTCTAGTAAGAGATTGAAGCCATAAACGCCCTAATTTAGCTTTCGGCTTGGCAAGAGTAATAATTTCTCGAAATATAAGTTCGCCTTCTCTCCCTGCATCACAAGCATTTACAACAAGAGATGCTTTTGAAATATATTTTTTAATATTGGAGTAAACCTTTCTATTTTTTACTACCAATTTAAATTTTTTAGGAATTATAGGCAAGTCATTAAGATTCCATTTTTTATACTTTTTATCGTATTTATCCGGATTTGCCAGTCCTATAATATGTCCTTGTGCCGGAACTATTATCCATTTTCCGGCAACCCATGCACCGTTTTTGTATTTAGCTTTAGCATTACCTATCGCCGTTGCAATAGTTTTTGCAACAGACGGTTTTTCTGTTATTATTACATTATTCATGCCGTTCTACTACTCGCAAGTGCTTCTTGATTTTGAATTTTGTAACGAGTATTGGATGACTTATAAATAGATAATACTTCTAAATCGTATTTTGCTTCCAATTTGGCTATTTCCTGCTTAGCATATTCAATATCTATTACGGGAAGCGGAAACGAGTTTTTTATAACAGGAAGCATATCCTCTTGCGGATGTTTAGAAAAGAACAATAACATCTTACCTGCATGATCTGTTTCAGAGTTAACAGATAAGGCTGTACACCATATATAATTATTCCCTTCACTGGTTGATTTATAAATAGGATAACGAAGATATTCTCTTGAAATAATGACAATAGTAATATCGGGCAGTACTTTTTGTTCTTCTTTACTTGCAGGAAGATATTCGTTGACAATTTTGTGCCAGCTAATATTTTTCCCAAAAGGTGCGGTGTTTAAATCTGGAAATTTCTTATAAAATTGCACCGCTCTGCTAACTGTGGAACGGCTTTTATTTAATTTTGTTGATACTATTTTAATCAAAAGAGATGTATCCACTTTCGCACGCTGTGCAAAAGTATCAATTTTTTTCCCAACCATATGATACATTTCTATCAATTCCCATTGTGCCGAAAAAGACTTCTCGGTTACCAGATCTTTTAATTCTTCTATTGTTCTATTAAATTCTTCCACTACTTCCGGCGAAAGGTTTTGTATAGCAATTTCATTTTTCTTGTTTTTATCTATATTCATTAAAATTCACCTCCACTATATTATACGCAAAATAAACAGTATGTCAATATCATTGAACTTATCAAGACATGTAGCCTTTAATTAATCTTTAATATTCATCACTATTTTTCCGTTTTTTTCTTATGAGCATATCAGCAGGCATTTGAATACGCATTAATTGTTCATTAATCCATTTAAGCGAGTCTTTTCTGGTAAAAGAATTAGAACTGGTAAAATAGGTTTTCATTTCTTCCCATTTTTCGTCTATCATCACTTTTCTTATGCTGTTATCTATAGAAACAGCTTGAATTAAAGGAAATATTTGACCGC
>JAMOQL010000173.1 GCA_027064025.1 Bacteroidales bacterium | reverse complement strand
AAAAGCAAAGTAAGCTAGAGCAGCTAATGGAAGAGGTTTCTAAAGAAAACAAAAAGAACAATGAACTCCTAAAAAATTTAAGCCAAGAAGATCAAAAACTCCTAGACAAACAGAAAAAAATAGAAGATTTACTCAGTCAGTTGATGGATGATGAAATGAAAAAACTGATGGAAGAAATCAACAAATTAATGGACGATTTTAACAAGGATAAGTTTAACGAATTAACTAAAAAAATGGATATGTCGTATAAAGATTTATCCGAGCAACTCGATAGAAATCTAGAGCAATTAAAAAGATTCGAGATTGAAAAAAAGATGGAACAGTCTATCGATGAACTAGAAAAACTATCAAAAGAGCAGGACAAGCTCTCAAAAGAAACTAAAGCTAAAGAATCTTCAAAAGAAGAACTCGTAAAAAAACAGAAAGAACAAGAAGCAAAAATGAAAAGCATTGCCGACAAGGTTAATGAAAGCATAAAAAAGAATCAGGAATTAGAAGATCCCATGAACTTAGAAGATGTCTCTCAAGAGATGAAAGATATCCAAGAAAAAATGGAAGAAAGTTCCAAATCACTAGAAAATGGGAAAAGTGGAAAAGCTTCTAAACAACAAAAAAGTTCCTCCGATCAAATGTCTCTTCTATCCAAAAAGATGAGAAAAATGATGGATAAAGCAACTCAAGAGCAACAACAACTCGATATGGAAGCTTTACGGCAAATAATCGAGAACCTAACAGACTTTTCTTTTGATCAAGAAAAAATAATGTTAGCTTACAGAGGACTTAGATACAAAGATCCTAAATATATTGAACTATTTAACAAACAAACTAAAATAAAAGAAAATTTTAAATTAATAGAAGATTCACTATATGCACTAGCCAAAACTCAACCCATGATAGCCTCTCCCATCAACAAAGAGCTTATTAAAATAAATAGAGAATTAGAAAAAACTACAAGCTCATTAGACAACCGAAGAGCAGGAAAAGCTCAAAGTTCGCAACAATTTGTAATGACCTCTGCCAACAATCTGGCCCTATTATTATCTGAGATTCTTGAACAAATGAAGAATCAACAATCCCAATCAAAATGCAAGAAATCGGGCAACTGTAATAAACCGGGATCAGGCAAACCAAAACCTGGATTTGGGCAGCCAAAAAAACAAGCACAATCCATGAAACAGCAAATGAAAGAAATGCTCAATCAATTAAAAAATGGGAAGGGTAAAGGAGGTAAAAACGGAAGTAAACCATCTAAGAAAGCTCTAGGGAAAATGATTGCTGAACAAGAAAAGATGCAAAAAATGCTATCAGACTTATCGAATAGTCAAGGGATCTCGCCTAAAGCGGCCAGACAACTCAAAGAAATTAAGAATATCTCTAAACAAGTAGAAGACGATTTGATACAACAAAACATTACACCAACTACCCTCAAACGGCAAGAGCTAATATTAACACGACTTTTAGAAGCTGAAAATTCTGAATTTAAACGAGAACAGGATAATAAAAGAGAATCAAATACAGCTAAAAACCCAAAAATTAGCAAGCCCAAAGATATTTTTAAAACTCAGGAAGAAAATTTGATAGGAAATGATATTTTATATAAAAATAAAGTAAAATTAAAACATTTCTATAAAGAAAAATACAAGAATTATCTAATTAATATTAACGACTAATTTCTTTTAAAATTATGGCAGTATATTTTTTTAACGAAGATATTGACTTTCCTCAAATAAACAAAACTCAGGTCAAACGATGGCTTCAAACAATCGTAAAAAATCATACACAAGTTTTAGGAGATATTAATTACATTTTCACATCCGATGCTTATATTCTCAAAATCAATATCGAGTATCTAAAGCACGATTATTACACCGATGTAATCACCTTTGACTATACAGAGAATAATAAAATTTCAGGAGACATTTACATTAGTTTAGACACTGTAAAAAGCAATGCTGAACTATTGAAACAAGAATATAATATAGAACTACACAGAGTGATTATTCATGGTATTTTGCATCTAATTGGCTTTAAAGACAAGAACGAACAAGACTCCAAAGAAATGCGTAAGCAAGAAGAAATATCTCTTGAAATACTAGAAAATATATTAAACAATAAATAATTAATGTTTTTTACCTACTTTTTTACAACTTTACAGATGTTAAATCGTATAAACACAAATATAAAAATAACAACAATATGGATAAGAAAAAGCCAGTAATATTAATTGTGGATGATAATGAAAACAATTCATTATTATTAGAAATACAAATCTTAGAATTAAACAGCAATATTGAAATTATTCATGCAATAGATGGGGATTATGCTGTAGACATCTGCAAGTCTAGATCCGATATTGATTTAGTTTTAATGGATATTAATATGCCAAATATGAATGGGTACGATGCTACAAAACTAATTAAAGATATCTATCCAGACTTACCTATAGTTTACCAAACAGCCTACGCTTTTAAAGATAGTTTTTTGGAAGCAGCAAGTTCTGGAGGTAGTAATTTCATCACTAAACCAATCGACTCAGACACACTCGATTTAGTATTGTCTAGATACCTCGACAAATAATCATATATTATACTTAATATTAAGCTTCTATATTCAATTCTACAATTGTTTTAGAAGCTTTTTTTATAAAAAGTCAGCTCATAAAAAAATATTTCTGTGTGTTTCATAACATTATATCAATATATTTATGTATTTTAGTAGTTTACTACTTAATTAAAATCTTATGTCAAAAGTTGTCGTTTTAGGTGCAGGAATATCAGGGCATACTGCAGCCGCATTTCTGAAAAAGAAATTAGGAAAGAAGCACGAAGTAGTCGTTGTTTCGCCCAACAGTTATTACCACTGGATTCCCTCCAATATTTGGGTAGGGATCGGACAAATGACGGTCGACCAAGTTCGATTTAAACTCGATAAGATATACAAAAAATGGAATATCATATATAAACAGGCAAAAGCCATATCAATTCACCCTGAAGGAAATTCCAAATTCGAACGTCCTTTTGTTACGATAGAATACGTTACAGGCGATCAACAAGGGCAATCTGAACAAATAGATTACGATTTTTTAGTTAACGCAACAGGCCCTAAATTAAACTTTGAAGCAACAGAAGGTTTAGGCCCCAACGGCGAAGGGCATACCGTATCGGTTTGCTCATACGACCATGCTGAGCATGCTTGGAAAGAGCTTCAGAAATCACTCCAAAAAATGGAAGCAGGCGAAAAACAAACCTTTTTAGTTGGAACAGGACATCCGCTTGCAACTTGCCAAGGTGCAGCATTCGAATATGCATTAAACATTGCTTTCGAGGTTAAAAAACGAAACTTACAACATTTAGCAGATATTGTTTGGATAACAAACGAATACGAATTAGGCGATTTCGGAATGGGGGGAGCTTTTATTAAAAGAGGAGGTTATGTAACCCCAACAAGAGTCTTTGCCGAATCGATTTTAGCAGAATATGGCATTCGTTGGATCAAAAGAGCAGGAGTTAATAAAGTAGAAAAGAATTTAGTACATTACGAAAACTTAGCAGGAGAGTTTAACACACAAAAGTTTGACTTTGCAATGCTTATACCAGGATTTGCGGGAGCAGGAATCAAAGGATTTGACAAGTTGGATAAAGAATTAACTGATGGTTCTCTATTTAAACCAAATGGATTTATGACTGTTGATGCAGATTATACTGCAAAACCATTCGAAGAGTGGCGAGCTAACGATTGGCCAGAGACCTATCAGAATCCTACTTACGATAATATTTTTGCAGCAGGAATCGCATTTGCTCCTCCTCATTCTATGTCGAAACCCATGAAAACTGCCAATGGAAATCCACAATTCCCTGCACCCCCAAGAACAGGAATGCCATCTGGAGTAATAGGAAAAGTTATCGCTTTAAATATTGCCCGCAGAATAAAAACAGGAGACAAAACTATTAAACATAAAGCCAGTATGAGTAGAATGGCAGCCGCATGTATTGTTTCTGCAGGTTATGGACTCAGACACGGGAAGGCTGCTACAATGACAGTTTCTCCAATTGTTCAAGATTGGGAAAAATATCCTGAGTGGGGAAGAGATATAAACGCAACTGTAGGCGAAATCGGACTTTCTGGACATTGGATAAAATTACTACTACACTATATGTTCATGCACAAGGCAAAAGGTTATCCTTTTTGGTGGTTACTACCAGAATAAAAGAGTCGAATTAATATAATAATCAATATCCTCGAATCAAACATCATGAAATTAAATATCCCCAAAGGGATTAAACAATATTAAAATGGGAAATAATAAAATAGAAGTACGTAATTATAAAGATGAATTTTATCCTCCAATACCAACCCGAACAACAAAATTTTGGAGAAGTTGTTTTATCTACCAAATCTACAAATTTTTTATACTCAACTACAAAATTATGAGAATGGTGGTTAAAGGTCACTCATAGCTAATTATTTAGCTGCTTTTAAAAACTCTTTGATTCTAACCTTCGCTTTAGATAAATTTGATTTGGATGTTCCGATAGAGATATTCAGCTCTTGAGCTATCTCTTTATGGCTCATATCCTCTAACACATACATATTAAACACAGCCTTATAAGCTGGAGATAGCTTCTGAATAGCTTTAATAATCTGCTTAGCCTTAAATTCCTTTATCTCAATATCTTGAAGAGAATCGATTGAACTGTCAGTTCTATCATTAATGATATGCTCGTTTTCTGCTCCGAAATAAACTGTAAATTCTTTGCGCTTTCTAATAAAATCTATTGAATTGTTAACAATAATTCTACGTACCCACCCCTCAAACGAACCTTGATATTTATATTTAGGTAATTTATCATAAAGCTTAATAAATCCATCGTGGAGAAGATCTTCTGCTTCCGCAGTATTTTGTGCATAGCGCATACACACCACTAACATCTTGCTATAAAATGCTTTATGCAAGATTTCCTGATACTTACGCCTACCATTAATGCAGCCTTCAATTACTTCTTTTATATTATCTTGATCTTTAAGATCCATCAACCTATCGTCATAATTCTATTCTCAGACGTTATTATTGTCAATCCGTTGCCACGTTTAATTACCACTTTCTAATAATTCTCTAAAAGAACTTATTTGTGTCTGTGTTCCCAAAACAAAAAGCATATCATTCGTTTTCAAATGAGTGTTTGCTGATGGGTTAAAAGAGTATATTTTCTCCGAATTTTTCATTCCAATAATATTTGCTCCAGACTTATTTCTAATCCCCAATTCCCCAATTTTTTTATTATGAAAATTAGGATGCAAATTCTTTAGTGATATCTCTTCAAGGTTTACGTCATTTGCATCTTGAATCAAGATATATTCTAAAAACTCAACAATATCGGGCTGAGCCACTAATTTTGCCATTCGCTGCCCTCCAATTCTATCTGGCATAATAATATTGGTTGCCCCTGCTCGTTTAAGTTTGACATCGGAATGATCGTCCGAAGCCCGACTAATTATCTGTAAATCTTTCTGTAATACCTTTGCCGATAATACCACAAAAAGATTATCGGCATCTTTCGGCAAAGTCGTAATTAAAGCTCTTGCCTTATGAATTTGTGCAGACACTAATACCTCATCTGTTGTTGCATCTCCATTAATAAATAATACATCTCCACGTTCTCGCAAAGGGGTTATCTCAGCATCATCATTATCAATAATTATTACATCTACATTATGTTCTATCAAATCGATTGCTGCTTGTTTCCCAACACGTCCATATCCACAAATAATGACATGGTTTTCTAAACTATTAATTTTTCGTCTCACTTTATTATCTTTAAAATAATTTTTATAAACGCCATCAAAAATATAACGGGTAACCGATGTTAATACAAATCCAAAAATTCCTATACTAAACGTAATTAGTAGAATGGTAAAGATCATTCCTAATTCCGAAAGATTATGAACCTCTTCGAAACCAACTGTAGAAACAGTAATAACAGTCATGTAAAGTGCTTCTATAAAAGTATAATGCTCTATATTCATATAGCCAAAAACACCAATAGAAATCAATGTTAACAGACCAGCCACCGCTAATAAACTATTCCGAATACTTCTATTTATTTTACTACTCATACCAAGATAAAGTTAATATTTTATGCCCAATTCTACAATCAATACAAGCATGGTTATTACATTTCTCATTTTTTAACTCAATTAAACCTTGCGATTGTAGAGCTGTAGAATTATCTATCCCCAATTTCTCCCACTTCTCTGTAATATTATTTTTCTCGGGTTCTAAGTCTACCAACCAATCAATAACTTTTTCTCGTAAAGACTCAACATTCTTATTTTGAGCATAAAAATACAAAAAAGGGATAATAATATTGATGATTAAATATTGCCATGAAGACTGAGCTAAACGTTTCTTTAACGGCTTGGAGACATTACCAAACCGATAATGATTTTCCCAATACGGCCCTACTTCCAACTGAAAAATATTTTTTACATCTTCTACCTTTTTACATTCCAATACTTTGGATAATATAGATTGATATTGACTTAATAATTGAGCTAACAGAGCAATTTTAACACTTGGGAAATTATAAGGTCTTACTTTACTAAACTTAAACAGTTCGTGTCTTACAGGCTGCAGATTATATTTTTCTTTCAAAAATAAATATTCATTTTTCAGACCTCTAAAATATTCATCATTTTCAATCTCATCTTCAAAAAAACCTGCTTGTCCAAAAAGTAAGGCTTCTAGCTGAAAAACACTATTCCTGTGCCTTAGAATTACCTTCAAATCTATGGACTTAGCTAACAATTCGAAAGGTACACTATTTAACTTACTTCCAAAACCCTTAACCAACGCTTGATAAAATGATAGCTCCCAATTATTATCATTAAACAAAAATAACTCTCTAAAGAAACGGCTTTTCCTCTCTAATCTTTCTATAGACAAAGCTTCCACATAGAGATTTTTAGTAAAGGAATCTATTTTCTCAATTTGTTTTTCGCAATGAATCCAAGTTAAATTTTTAAGAAGGTCTTGATATCTTTGGTACAATTTAGGGTCAAATTTTAATTCATAAGTTAATACTTCCGACCCATTACTTGCCTGTATCTCTATATCATTTTTATATACTAGGTGTAAAATAATATTATCGTAAGCCTTATTTTTCTGATGTTTGTGGCGATTCCAATCCGATGCTAAAATATGTATCTCTACATTACCAACCCAAATCGTGTTGTCGATTTTAATTTTAGCATTAAAAAAATCGGGACCTGCGTCAAAATTCTTTTGCCCTGAAGACATAATTTCAAATTCTGTATTCTGAATCAAATTAAACTCAAACAAATAATGTAAAAAGTCCTCTTGCATATTATTTAGTTAATCTTGGATACTGTAAAAATAAGCAATTAATTTATTAACAAAAATTTGAGATAAGGAAAATTTGAAAATAAAAAAGATTGGGAATATCTTAATAATAATTTTTCAAAAAACTTATCTCTCGATAGGCTAGAAAATTGTAATTTTGTATCTAAATTAATTTTAATCAAAGTTGTTTTTTCAACTTCTAAAAATTTAGCAAATGAAATTTGGCGTATTAGTTTTTCCGGGTTCAAATTGTGACCACGATATGGTTTATACATTAAGAGACAAGCTCGGACACGAAGTTGTTGAACTTTGGCACAAAGACACAGATCTTAATGGAGTAGATGCAATTGCTATCCCTGGTGGTTTTTCGTACGGAGATTACTTACGTTCGGGAGCATTGGCTCGCTTTTCGCCAATTATGGAGAAAGTAGTGGAATTTGCTAATTACGGGGGCTTAGTTTTTGGCGTTTGTAATGGATTCCAAATTCTTTGCGAAAGTGGATTATTGCCTGGTACATTATTGCACAATAACAATCAAAAATTTATTTGTAAAAACGTGTATATTAAACCTGACAACAGGCACAATCCCATGACCGCTTTTCTAGATAAAGACAAGGCTCTTAAAATTCCTATTGCGCATGGAGAAGGACGTTATTTTGCCGACGATGAAACCTTGAAGAATATGCGATTGAATAAACAAATCTTATTTAGATATTGCGATGAGCAAGGACATGTAAACGATAGTGTTAACCCTAATGGATCTATCGAAAACATTGTTGGTGTTTGTAACAAAAACAAAAATGTTTTTGGAATGATGCCTCACCCAGAAAGAGCTGCAGATGCCGAACTTGGAAATGAAGATGGAAAACTAATTTTAGAATCGATGATTAAATCTTTCACAAAATAAACATTATTATCTAACTCATAAAATCACAGCTTATAAAATAGTAGGCTGTGATTTTTTTATGTAAAAACAACTCCTAAAATAATTTCAGAAACTGCTTATACCTTCATTCAATAAAAGAAACTATTCGATAACTAACTTTCTTATTATGGTTTTTCTTTTACCTTATAGCGAAATAAAATAGACTCCCTTATCTTATCACTCATTTATTATCGTTACCTGATTATTAATCTTCTAGCCTCTAAAATTTGTAAGATTAATTGTCATTCTATAATATTTTAAAGTATATTTGTTACTTCGATTTATTTATCTAAAACATTTACAATGAGAAAATTATTATTCCAAACATTAATCTTTATTATAGCAGCAGGTTTTTTAAGCTCTTGCGAAGAGGTTGATAAACCTACACCAACCAACGAATTAATGCAAGGTGTTTGGGAACTTACCGAAGCTTACGATGCTGGCGAAAATGGAGGTAATGACATTATCAACAAAGTGAGTCCTCTAGCGGTTCCAAACTTAATAAGTTTGAACAGTACCAATGGTGTTTTCTCGACTTCGGCTCCTCTTTTTATGTATATTGTTTATGGAGATAGTAAATTTATGGAAGTATCTTCTCAATTAGATCAAGCTTTTTTGTATGCTGATTCAGACTTTGGTCTTACACAAGGCGAATGGAGTTTAACAAAAGGAACAACAACAAATCATTTTGCTATCGAAATGAAAATGAAATTCCCAACCGCTCAAACTATTACAACTTTATTAAATATGATGAATATTGCGCCTCCAGCTTTTGTCGAATCCGTAATCTATCATAAATTTGTAAACGTAAAAGTTGAAATTGATGATGATAATCCCGACGTTATGTGGTGGACTTTTGACGATGAAACTATTCCTGAATATAACATTAAAGATGAGAATTTAAACTATGTTTTATGGAATGGTATTAGCACAAACAATTTTTCGAGATGCTCACTCAAATTTGAAAAACGAATTAAAGCTATTGACGATATTGTTTCTGACTCGTATGCTGTACATGAATAAACAATAATTCAAATATCGTAAAAAGACTCTAAAGAAAAAATAGAGTCTTTTTTATGTCCCAATTTTATTCAAAGCAAGTCCGCATTAATTTTTTTATATTCTGACGATTATCGTATAAATTGCTCAAACCTGCTTCCCTAATCGAAATATCTGATTGAGTAAATGGAGTCTTTTGTAATTTTTTAATTTTTTCTATAATTAGCGTTGATGAGTTTGCCACAATACAATACTCATCTAAATGAGTTCCTCTTAACATTTTATCGTTTACAATACAAAAACGACCTTGATAAAGCGTATTAAGTAATTTTAACTTCAATCCTGTTGCTTGAGCTGTGGTTAATATATTGAATTGGGCATGCTGAACTAAACTCTTCATTTCATTATCATGTAAATTTTTCTTGATAGAAATATTAGGATATAGTTTTACCGAATCGATCAAGTCATTGGTAGGATTTAATCCAGCAATAATAAATGGGTAATCAATTTTAGAAAAAACCTCAGCAATTAAATATTGAACGGCTTCTATATTCTCGGCTACACTTAAATTACCGTTGTATAAAGCATAAGAACCAAGACCTTCTAATATATCGACTTTGGCATTTGCGTGAAAACTAGGCAAATAAACAACATCTAGCAGAGGGTATTTATCGTTCAGATAATCTTTATCTGCTTCAGAAACAACCAATGTATTATCGAAATAAGCAATATTCTTCTCAAACCACTTTAATTTCTGACTTTCAATTTTATAAAACGATTTCTTAAATAGATTTTTTTCTACAAGACTTAAGTGATTATAATAATGGTGTTCAATATTACTTTCTCTATATATTTTTTTTCTTTTCTCAAGCCTAATATCCAAACCCACGCCTAAGGTATGCATTCCCTCAAATAATATTGGAAAATCGTCTTTCTGAAGATTCTTCACAAGTCGATTAGATAAGCGACTATTAACAATATAGGGCCATGCACTAAACTGGGCTCGTAGATTATTTCTTCTTGGATAGTAATTAACCGACTCACATATTTGTTCCAATTCTTTACTATGCTGTCTTCCATACTCGAAACAGTGCAAATGAATCAAGACCTGATTTTCTGAAAGGTATTTCAATTTATAAAACACATCAATCACCCCACCATAATTCGCAGGAAATGGAATGTCAAAAGAAACAATATGTAAATGATTTTGCTTAGACACGATTCCCAAAATTACTTTTTAAGTTCATACTTACATAATTTTTCTTTATCAATTATCATTTTAATTAAGCTATATACATTACAAACTAATACATTTCTATTAAGTATTATTACCTTATTATTCCTTTATCGATCAAATACATAAGTCCAAGTATAACTTTTCTAATAGAACAAAGTATATAGAAATAAAATAAATATTAAATGAGAACTTCGATTAAATTGATTTTAGCTTTTTTATTGTTCATTATTGTTTTGGCTTGTCAAAAAGATCTAACAAGTATGAGAATAATGAATGATAAAGCTAAAAATTTAACAACTACACAAAATATAAAT
>JAMOQL010000172.1 GCA_027064025.1 Bacteroidales bacterium | reverse complement strand
TGGAAGATTCTGACAAGGAAGATACAGATCCAATAGAGCAATCCAAAAAACCTACCCGTAAAGCTTTATTAAAAGATTTAAAACATCAACTACAAAAAGCGATAGAACAAGAGAATTACGAAGAGGCTGCAAGAATCAAAGGAGAAATATCTACTCTTGAAAATAAATAAGGCTGAATAAAATCAAAATTAAAAATATGAGTATTAAATTAAGACTTATTATCATGAATTTCCTACAATTTTTTGTGTGGGGTTCGTGGTTAATTACTATTGGAGGTTATTGGTTTCAGACTAAGCAATGGTCAGGAACAGAATTTGGAGCTATTTTTTCTACGCTAGCTATTTCATCTTTATTTATGCCAGCATTATCTGGTATTATTGCTGATAGATGGGTTAATGCCGAAAAATTATTGGGGATATTTCATATTTTTGGAGCCGTTGCTCTTTTCTCAATCCCGATGGTAGATTCGCCCAGCTTATTCTTTTGGGTGATGCTTATTAATATGATATTTTATATGCCTACTATTTCTCTTTCTATTACGGTGGCTTATTCAGCTTTAAAAGGCGAAGGTATGGATGTTGTTAAAGAATATCCACCCATTAGAGTTTTTGGAACTGTAGGTTTTATTGTTGCCATGTGGACAGTAAGTTTATTAGAAATAGAAACCTCTGCAATGCAGTTTTATGTAGCTTCTGTAGCTTCTATTCTGTTAGGTGTATATTCGTTTAGTTTGCCCAAATGTGCAATAAGTAAACATGTAAAAAATACTTCTGTAATTGACTCTTTAGGCTTAAACGCATTCTCCTTATTTAAAGATAAAAAGATGGCTTTATTTTTTGTGTTTTCTATGCTTTTAGGGGCATCTTTACAATTAACCAATATGTATGGAGATACTTTTATTCACGATTTTAAATCTATTCCTGAGTTTGCAAATTCTATAGCAGTAAAATATCCAGCTATTATTATGTCGATTTCGCAAATGTCGGAGACCTTGTTTATTCTTGCAATACCATTTTTTCTGAAACAATTTGGAATTAAAAAAGTGATGCTTATGAGTATGTTTGCTTGGGTATTGCGTTTTGGTTTATTAGGCTTTGGCGATCCTGCTGGAGGCTTATGGATGATTGTCGTTTCTGGAATCGTGTATGGAATGGCTTTCGATTTTTTCAATATTTCGGGTTCTTTATATGTAGAATCGCAAAGTAGTTCCGAAATGCGAGCAAGTGCACAAGGTCTATTTATGATGATGACCAATGGCTTTGGGGCATTTATTGGAAGCTTTGCAAGTGGATTTGTAATAGACCATTTCTTTAAGACTACAGAAGGAGCTTTTCAATGGAGAGGTATCTGGATAACTTTTGCAACTTATTCTTTAGTTGTAGCCGTTTTGTTTGCTATTTTGTTCAAGCACAAACACAATCCTGAAGAATTGCAAGAAATACATCATTAAGTTCTATAATCATGGAGAAGAGCTTATTAAATATGAAATATTTTTATTTACTAATTATTTTATTAGCTCTAAATTCTTGTTCTTTTAACAGCCTTTTTTATTATACCGATTCGGCTTATGTCCCCATAAAGGATATCGATTATCATGATATTTATCTGACTAATAAAAAAGGTGTAAAACTTAATGCTGTTGAATTAGATCCTATCGGAGAATCGAAAGGAATTGTTTTCTTAATTCACGGAAACGCAGGAAATGTTTCAGGTTGGATTTACTCGCTTACTCCTTTACAAAAGGCGGGTTATAGAACCTTGGTTTTCGATTATGAAGGTTACGGTAATTCTGGTGGGAAACCCACTCATAATAACGTAGTTACCGATGCGGAATTATTTTTGAATTATCTAATAAAAAAGAAATCTCCCAATGAAAAAATGATAGTTTGGGGCGTTTCTTTAGGAGGTAATTTGTCAGTGAATATTGCATATAGAAATCAAAATAAAGTTAATGTATTAATCGATGAAGCAGGATTTTCCTCGCATAGCGATATAGGGACTTCTTTTATGCCTTGGATATTAAAGCCGTTTGTTAGGCTTACTGTTGCATCACCATACAATTCAAAAAATCTAATATCTAAAGTACATATTCCTGTTCTGATAATTCACAGTACAGAAGATGAGGTTGTCCCTTTTGCAATGGGGAAGAAAGTCTTTCGAAATGCAAATCAACCAAAGCAGTTTTGGAAGATAAAGGGAAAACATTGTTATGCCATTAGAGATTACGAAAAAGAATTTATTAATAAATTAGATAGTATTATTAACGTATAATAAATATAAGGAATGAGAAATATTATTATCATTACGACTTTAGTATCTGTTTTTTTATTTTCATGTAAGACTAAGGAACAAGTGAAAAGCGAAAGCGTGAAAGTTGAAAAAAAAGAGGTTCTTTCTATTAATGAGCACTTGAAAAAAGCTGTTACGATAAGGGGAGTATTAAAGCAGCAAGGCATTACAACTTATCAGTATGGAAGTCATACTGTTGTTGAGAAAGGAAAACTTTATGCACTGAAGTCCTCAGATGTAAAATTAAAAGAATTTGTAGGCAAAAATGTAAAAATGATTGCTGTAAAAGTTCCTGGTTATCCAGTTGATGGGGGCCCTGATTTTTATAAAGTTTTAAGAATTGAAATAATACAATAATTAATTAACGATGAAGAATTGGTCAATAATTGTTGCCATTGGGAATAACAATGAAATAGGTAAGGATAATGATTTACTTTGGCGGATTTCTGCCGATTTGAAAAGATTTAAGACTATTACAACAGGAAATACAATCGTGATGGGACGTAAAACTTTTGAGTCGCTACCCAAAGGAGCTTTACCAAACCGAAGAAATATTGTACTTTCTAAACAAAACTTAGAGTATGAAAATACAGAGGTTTATTCAACTGTAGAACAAGTTGTAGAGGCGACAAAGGATGATAAAGATGTTTTTGTGATAGGGGGAGCCTCTGTATACGAATTATTTATTTCTAAAGTAAACAAAATGTATCTTACGCAAGTCAATGAGGATTTTGATGCAGATGTGTTTTTCCCTGAATTCGATTGGAGTGAATGGTCTGTATTGGAAAAAGATTATGTCGATAAAGGAGAAAAGAACCAGTTTGCTCATACCTTTTATATTCTAAACCGAATTTAACAGCTTGTAGAATTACTCTATTTATTAATCAGAATTTTGTTTGTAACTTGCTTTTACATCAAGAAAAACAAAAGCCCTTCCAAAAGAATGAAAAGGCTTTAATATAGATTTATTTGATAGAAATATTATTCTTCGATAGCTACAAAGTTAGGATCTTTTTTTCCTAAATATGTTTTCATAAATAGGTCGATAAAAATCATAATTCCACCGCCAAGCATTAGAGTATCAGGTAATATACGGAACCACATCCAACCGTCCATTTCTTGGATAGCTTCGCGAGTTCTTGTGTAATAATAACCCATTTCGGCTGCTGTTTTAGTTTGCTCTATTCCAATAATTATTGTTGGAAGCACAAATAATAATACACCTATAGTCAACGACCAGAAAGCATATTTCGATAATTTATCGTTCCAAATCCAGCCGTTTGCCATTGCGTTGGCACGAGAAGTCATATATAAGAATGCAATTGAAATATATCCAAATGCTCCTAATAAGGCAACGTGTGCGTGAGGCATAATTAAATATGTACCATGAGAGTAATAGGAAATAGTTGGTGTATTAATAACCATTCCTAAAATACCAGCTCCTACAAAGTTTAATACAGCAGAACCTGTAATCCACATAAATGGAGTAGAGAAGGCGAAACCAGAATTTCCATGATTTTTTTCTTTATGATTTTTCCAAGCTTCAACAACCATTAAAGCAATAGGTAGTGGCTCCATTGCGGAGAAAATACCTCCAATAGCAATCCAATACTCATCTAATCCTTGCCAGAAGTAGTGGTGTCCCACGCCTAAAGTTCCCGACATCATAATTAAGAATAATTCGAAGAACATAATTTTTTCGGCAGTTTTCTGAGAGATTAATCCCAAAGAAACGGTAAAGAATGCAATTGTTCCAGCAGCAAATAACTCAAAAGTTAATTCTACCCATAAATGAATTACCCACCATCTGTAATAATCATCAACAGTAAAGTTTGGCTCAATTTTATGCAATGGCATCATACCTGCTAAATAGAGTGTAGCAATACCAAATGCCGACCATATAATAGTTCCAACTAATGGATTGTTTGTAGATGCTTTTTTAATAAGTGTTATAATTAATAAGAACCAGAATACCAATCCTACAACTAATCCAATATCCCAAACACGACCAAGGTTTAATAGTTCTCTACCTTCGTTTCCTAACCAAAACCAAACATCTCTCATTTGACCAGTAGCTCCCATATATAGTCCAATAATTCCACCTACAGCAACAACTAATAAAGCAGTCCAAAGTACATCTACTAACCAAGGAAATTTATGATCTTTATTGGCCACCCAAGGTGCAATTAATAAACCACCAACAAGCCAACCTACAGCAACCCAAAGAATTGCCAACTGAGTGTGAATAGAACGCATTACGTTAAACGGTAATAAATCCTGCGAAAAGATAAAATCTTTTGTAGGATCAGCGTATAAGTGAGCTAAATATGCTCCTAAAAATAATTGAACCACAAATAATAATGATACAATTGGAATATATTTAAGAAGTTTCTTCTGAGAAGGAAATAATTTAGTAATTTTCATTGCAGGAGCTAAATCTTCATCCTTATCTCTTTTTAATAAGTAATTATAAGATAAGAAAATAACAACTACAGTTAACACCCATAAAATTAGGAATTCCCAAAGTGATACCATGTCATTGTTGATAGATGAATCTTGGTCTACTAAAGGTTCTGGAGGCCAGTTGTTCGACCATGTTCTTTCATGAAGAGTTCCTTCGGTACCAGGACGAATAGACGATGCTACCATTTGTGACCAATCTACAAAAGCAGCTATTTTAATAGCTTCGTCCTCGTGTATTACACCTCCTGGGAATGCTCTTGCTTTGTCGCCTTCAACTAACATTTTTGTAAGGCTTTTTACATTAGCATGATAAGCTTCTGCAGAAGCATCGGTATAAGTAACCCCTTCTTCTAAAAGTTTTGTTTGATCATGAAAATCTTGTTTTACACGAACTTTTACGGCTCCTTTTTCAATGTCGGATAATTCTGCATTTACTTTTCCAAACATCTCTTTACCATAAAAATCGTAAAGATATTCGGCACGATGATGAAAAAACTCTGTTGTAAAGTCGGGTCCCATATAAGCACCCATTCCTAACATAGTTCCCCAATCCATTAGGTCAAATTGTTGGAAATAACCTTTTCCTTGTGCAACATCATCGTAAGTATATAATACTTCTCCCGAAACCGATTTTACCTCTTTAGCAATTGGAGGTACTTCTTTTTGTAGGTTTGCCGTAAAATATATTAAGGCAACAACCATAAAAATAGATATGAACCAAAAACTCGTATAGAGTCCTTTTTTACTCATAAATTTGTCTAGTAATGTCTCTTTCATTGTTTTTACTTTTTAGTTATTAATTTTACTAAGTTACTAAATTATTTTTATATAATATTATTAAACAGATAGTTGTTTTATTTAAAATTTAAAATTTATTAATATTTACATGATTTAAATCATCCAAACTTGTAGATTTAAGTGTGTGGAGAAGTTGTTTTTTATTTTCTTCCCAAACAAAATGCATGGCACAAGGATTTTCGCTCGAACATTCATGAAAACCCAAAATGCAAGCATTAAAACTATCCATTCCCTCCACTGTTTCAACAATACTTGCTAAAGTTATTTCTTTTAAATCTTTTATTATCCTAAAACCACCATCACGACCTTTTACACTTGTTAAATAACCGCTCTTTGTTAAATCCGTCATTAAATGAGTTAAGTATTTATATGGGATATTCAATTGTTCGTGCAAGTATTTTGCCGATAACAATTGTTCTTTTTCTTTAGCCATATAAGCTAAAACACGAACGGAGTATTCTGTTGTTTTTGTTAAAATCATAATATACTATGCAAAGGTAGTATATAAATGGTAGGTAAAAAACTTTCTAGATAATTTAATTTAAATTAATTTTGACCAATCGTTCAGTCAAAAAATAAATAAATGGTAAATAATACAATAGCCCTGGCGTTAAGTGGAGGAGGAAATAGAGGGGCAATACATGTTGGAGTGTTGCATGCTTTTGATGTAACAGGCATTAAGATTGATGCAATTTCGGGGACAAGCGCTGGAGCTATAGTTGGAGCATTGTATTCTTCTGGTATTTCTGCAATACAATTAAAAGAAATTATGGATTCGCAAACTATTGGGACGATGTTGCATTTTACTCTTAAGAAAGGAGGTTTAGCCAATATGCAAGGTTTACGAAATGTTCTTGATACTCATATGAAAGTAGATAAGTACGAGGATTTAAAGCAAAAACTATTTGTTTGTGCTAGTAATATTGACGAGGCCGATTCTGTGATTTTTTCCGATGGTGATTTATTTACTCATATTTGTGCATCGGCCTCAGTCCCAATTTTATTTCGTCCTGTAGAGATCAATAATCAGAATTATGTAGATGGTGGTTTATTTAATAATTTGCCCGTAGACCCATTACTCGAAAAATATGATACTATTATAGGTGTGCATGTTAATAATTACAAGATTCCTGATACTCAAAATATTAAAAGAATTGCTAATCAGGTTTTTTCGACTGTGATTAGACATAACGTAAAGCATAATATGAAAAAATGTGATTATGTAATAAATCCTAAATTAGATAAAGCTTATCGAAGCTTTGGTAAAGAAACTACACAATTACTTTTCGAGATTGGATATAATGCGGGAATAGAATTTTTAATAGAAAATAAGTTTATGTAAATGGTACCAAGAACAGAAAAGCAATTTGAAGGTATTAGAGCCGAGAAAAGACAATTAATTTTAGATAAATCACTAGAATTGTTTGCGAATAATGGATATCATTCAACATCAATAAGCAAAATCGCAAATTTGGCGGGGATATCAAAAGGATTAATTTATAATTATTTTGAAAGCAAAGAAGATATTTTGTTACAACTAATAAATCGTGTATTTAAAGAAATAATTAAAGATTTAGATATAAATAATGATCGAATTATTGAAGTCGGAGAGTTTAAATTATACATAGAAAATACTTTTGATCGTTTGAAAACACAAACGGAATTTTGGAAATTATATTTTAGGATTTCAATGCAAGTTGAAGTTTTGCCTTTTATTAAAACAAAAATGGCTGAATTTATTAAGCCGCTAATGACTATGCTATTTTCTTTTTTTGAAAATAGAGGATATGAAGATCCTATGACAGAGGCCATGTTGTTTGGGGCTCTATTAGATGGCATAGCAATGGATTATGTTTTTGCACCAGAAATAATGCCTTTGGATAAATTGAAAGATAGTATCATTAAAAAATATTGTGGTAATAAATAATATAATAAGTATGAAAAAATAACAGAATACAGAAGGAATCTACCCCACTTTAATCCTGAGAATGCTGTATTCTTTATTACATATAGAATAGCTGGTAGTTTTACCCATCATATTCATCAAAATTAGAAGTGGTTGCAAAACTAGATGATAACCAGAAACTAACCGCAGCAGCTTTGTACCGTTTTAATAAATGGAATACCGATATTCAATTTCTTGGGGGATATTACGAAGAAAGAGATTTCGTTTTAGGAGCAGGTTTTTCGGGCTTATTATTTAAAGGCGGCTTTCGAGGAGAAGTATCTTATTTTCATTCAAAAGATAATTTTGCTGATACAAGCGGTACTTTTATGGCATCATTGGGTTACGAATTATACATTCGCTAATTCACTAATGATACAAGTTGAAGCACTTTATAATGGTTATGGCAAAAAATTGGGAGAATTTAATTTGTCTCAATTTTATTTTATGCAAATGTCACCACAAAATTTTGTCTCTGACACTCCTATTGAACAGGGCGGACAAGGCGGTTTTTAATATTGGCGACTTAAATGTAGTTTTTTAATATAGAACTCACGTTAAATTATGAAATAGGCAGAATCTACCCCTGTAGAAGCTATTAAATATAGCGAAGAATAAAATATATTTCGTAAGTTCAAAAGCTATTTCTAAATTATAGATACAGCCTTTTTTTGCTTAAATCGTTATATACGCTAAACTTTTAATATCTTTGAGACTTTAAATTTGTTATGGAAATATTAAAATTAATAGGAAGGAAACAGCCCCTTTTTACTCAAGATATTCAGCAACACGAAGAGGAATTAAAACAAATAGTTTTTAATTCAAAGTTTCTTGTGTTAGGAGGCGCAGGTTCAATAGGTCAGGCAGTTACCAAAGAGATTTTTAAAAGAAATCCACAAAAATTACATGTAGTTGATATTTCTGAGAATAACATGGTTGAGTTAGTAAGAGATTTAAGGAGCTCTTTTGGTTATATCGATGGCGATTTTAAAACCTTTGCTCTAGATATTGGCTCTCGTGAGTACGATGTTTTTATCGAATCTGATGGAAAGTACGATTATGTATTGAATTTATCGGCACTAAAACATGTTCGTAGCGAAAAAGACCCATATACGCTAATGCGTATGATTAATACTAATATCTTTAATACTGATAAAACCCTTCAGCAATCTATAGAAAAGGGTGTTAAAAAATACTTCTGTGTTTCTACAGACAAAGCAGCTAATCCTGTAAATATGATGGGAGCATCGAAGCGAATTATGGAGATGTTTGTTAATCGGAAAAGTAAAGATATAAAAGTATCTATGGCACGTTTTGCTAATGTGGCTTTTTCCGATGGTTCTCTTTTGCACGGTTTTAACAAACGGATAGAAAAACATCAGCCTATTGTTGCTCCTAACGATATCCGAAGATATTTTGTAACGCCTCAAGAATCGGGTGAATTATGTTTAATGTCTTGCGTTTTTGGTGAGAATAGAGATATTTTCTTCCCTAAATTGAGTGCGGATTTGAACTTAATTACTTTCTCGGAAATAGCAGAGCGATACCTCGAAACAAAAGGCATGAAACCTTTAATCTGTAAAACCGAAGACGAAGCAAGAGCTTTTTTTACTAAAAAAGAAAATAAAAAGTCTGTGCTGAGCAGAGTCGAAGCATGGCCTTGTTTATTTACTAAAAGCGATACTACAGGCGAGAAAGATTTCGAGGAATTTTTCACCGATAAGGAAACTATAGATATGAAACGTTTCGAAAATTTGGGAGTGATTAAAAATGAATTATCGTTTGAACCTACTAAATTAGAATTATTTGAAAAAACTATAGAAAAAATTAAAAAAGATAAAGCTTGGGATAAAAAGCAAGTCGTCAATTTATTCTTCGAAATGATACCCGATTTTGGACACAAAGAAACAGGGAAGTACTTAGATAGTAAAATGTAGTTGCTAAGACTGAGGTTAAGGTAAAGATTAAGACTGAGGATAAGATTTAGGTGAAAAGTATGTTTAGAAATTTTACAGAAATGCCGGTATGGCAAAAGGCTCACAATTTATCCGTTGAAGTATTTAATATTTCTATCGATTTGCCACGTTCCGAAGATTATGGATTAACATCTCAAATAAGAAGAGCTTCTAATAGTGTAGCTGCAAATATTTCAGAAGGATTTGGAAGGAAAACGAAAAACGATAAGGCTCATTTTTATATTATAGCAAGAGGTTCTGCATACGAAACTCAAAATCATTTAATATATGGAAATAAAGTTAAATATTTTGAATATGAAAAAATCGAAAGTTTGATAAAGGAATATAACAACTTAATTTTCGAACTAAATAAAATAATAAAAACGCTCTATAATTCTCAATCTCAACCTTAATTTCAATCTCAACATCATGGACATCATAAAATTCATACAAGAAATTTACAATACAAAAGAATTTATTCCTTTGCACGAACCACGTTTTAGAGGTAACGAAAAAAAATACTTAAACGAATGTATCGATAGTACATTTGTGTCTAGTGTAGGTAAATTTGTTGATTTATTTGAGCAGAAGATTGCAGAATATACAGGAGCTAAATATGCAGTAGCAGCAGTAAATGGAACAGCGGCCTTACATATTGCTTTAGAATTAGTAGGTGTAGAATCGAACGACGAAGTCATTACACAACCCCTAACTTTTATTGCGACAGCCAATGCAATTTCTTATACGGGAGCAAAACCAATTTTTATCGATGTTGACAGAGACACAATGGGTTTGTCTCCAGAAAAATTAAGAAAATTCTTAGAAGAAAATACTGAACTTCGTTCTCAACCTCAATCTCAACCTCAGTCTTACAACAAAAAAACAGGCAAACGAATTTCTGCTTGTATTCCCATGCATACCTTTGGGCATCCTGCAAGAATAGATGAGATAAAAGAGATTTGTGACGAATACAATATTGCATTAATAGAAGATGCTGCCGAGAGTTTGGGTAGTTATTACAAAGGGCAACACACAGGAACGTTTGGTAAAATTGGAACCCTTAGTTTTAATGGTAACAAAACAATTACAACAGGTGGTGGAGGAATGTTAATTACCGATGATAAAGAAATTGCCAAATTAGCAAAACATCTAACCACACAAGCCAAAGTTCCACATAAGTGGGATTATGTGCACGATTATATTGGATATAATTATCGTTTAACAAATTTGGCGGCAGCTTTGGGCGTAGCTCAGATAGAGCAATTACCGGAAATAATAATATCAAAACGAAATTTAGCAAAAAAATATAAAACTTTCTTTTCTCAACCTAAATCTCAACCTCAATTTATCACCGAGCCAGAAAACTCACAATCTAATTATTGGTTAAATGCAGTGCTTTTAGAAAATAGAGAA
>JAMOQL010000171.1 GCA_027064025.1 Bacteroidales bacterium | reverse complement strand
CCTTAAAGCTGCCTCCGATGCAAAATTGCAAATGGCAAAACTGAAATCAGATAATGAACAAATTTTAGCTGAAGCCAGAAACGAACGTGATGCATTATTAAAAGAGGCGCGCGAAACTCAGGACATGATTATTTCTGAGGCTAAGAATAAGGCCAAAGATGAAGCTACTAAATTGGTTGTTGCAGCACAAGCAGCTATTCAAAATGAAAAGACTGCGGCTCTTGAATCTATGAAGGAGCAAATTGTTACTTTATCGATTGAAGTGTCAGAAAAAATTCTTCGTAAAGAGTTATCTTCAGATGTAAAACAATCAGATTTATTGAGCAATTTAGTTAAAGATATCAAATTAAACTAAGGTCTTCGACCTCTTTATTATAACACTATGAATTATAGTAAAATAGCAGTCCGATACGCCAAGGCAGTATTTTTATTAGCTAAAGAAAAAAAACAGCTAAAAGAAATTGCTGATGATATGGATACTCTTTTAAAAGTAGAAAAAGAGGTTCCTGAGATTTTGGACTTATACAATAATCCAATTTTATCGTCAACAGACAAAAAGAAAGTATTAGCAGGTCTTTTCGAGAAATCGTTTAATCAGATTACTATGAATTTTCTTAATCTAATTATCGATAATAAAAGAGAAGCTCATATTTCAGGAGTATCTAGGAATTTTATTAAGAGATATAGAGAAGATTTAGGAATTAAAAATGCAACGCTTATTACAGCTAGTAAAATCGACGATGCTAAACGGAAAGAGATTATCGAAATAATTAAAAAAACATATAATACAGACGTAGAGCTAGAATCAAAAGAAAATGCAAACTTAATTGGAGGGTTTATTCTTCAGGTGGAGGATGTACAATTCGATGCAAGTATCTCTACACAATTAAAGAATATTAAACAAGAATTATTGAGTTAAAAAGGATATAGTAAATGACGAAAGTAAACTTTTTAACTTTTCAACTATAAAAATTTAAATAATTATGGCTGATATCAAACCGGCAGAAGTATCGGAAATATTAAAAAAGCAACTTGAAGGCTTTAAGTCATCGGCAGAACTGTCGGAGACGGGTTCTGTTCTTCAAGTAGGTGATGGTATTGCGCGTATTTATGGTTTAAATAACGTGCAAGTGAACGAAATGATTGAGTTCGCAGACGGTACTATGGGTATCGTAATGAATCTTGAGGAGGATAATGTTGGAGCCGTATTATTAGGACCAACTGAAGGGATAAAAGAAGGAGATTCTGTTAAAAGAACAAAACAAATTGCATCGATTCCTGCAGGAGAAGGTGTTGTTGGTCGTGTTATCAACTCTATTGGGCAACCGATTGACGGTAAAGGTCCAATTGAAGGCGAAACGTTTGAAATGCCTCTTGAGCGTAAAGCTCCAGGTGTTATTTATCGTCAGCCAGTAACAGAGCCCTTGCAGACAGGTATTAAGTCTATCGATTCAATGATTCCAATCGGGAGAGGTCAGCGTGAGTTGATTATTGGAGACCGTCAGACTGGTAAAACCGCTATTGCAGTTGATACAATTATCAATCAGAAAGAATTTTACGATAAAGGCGAAACTGTATATTGTATTTATGTTGCAATGGGACAGAAAGCTTCTACTATTGCCAACTTAGTAAAGCAGTTAGAAAAAGCTGGTGCAATGGCTTACACAACTATTGTTGCTGCTAATGCTTCCGACCCTGCTGCTCTTCAATATTATGCTGCATTTGGTGGTGTTGCAATTGGAGAATATTTTAGAGATACAGGTCGTCCTGCATTAATTGTTTTTGATGATTTATCGAAACAAGCGGTATCTTATCGTGAAGTGTCTTTATTGCTTCGACGCCCACCAGGACGTGAGGCGTATCCGGGTGATGTATTTTATTTACATTCGAGATTATTAGAGCGTGCTGCTAAAATCATTAATAATGATGAAATCGCTGCTCAAATGAACGACTTACCAGATAATCTTAAACCAATTGTAAAAGGAGGTGGATCTTTAACAGCTCTTCCAATTATTGAGACACAAGCGGGTGACGTATCAGCATATATTCCTACTAATGTAATTTCGATTACTGATGGTCAAATTTTCTTAGAGTCAGATTTATTTTTATCAGGAGTTCGTCCTGCTGTAAACGTAGGTATTTCGGTTTCTCGTGTAGGAGGATCTGCTCAGATTAAATCTATGAAAAAAGTTGCTGGAACCTTAAAATTGGATCAAGCTCAGTATAGAGAATTAGAGGCTTTCTCAAAATTTGGTTCAGACTTAGATGCGGCTACAAAATCTATTTTAGATAAGGGAGCAAAAAATGTTGAGATTCTTAAGCAAGCTCAATACACTCCATATTCTGTAGATAAACAAGTTGCTATTATTTATTGTGGAACAAAAGGATTGTTAGCCGACGTTCCATTAAATAAGGTTAAAGAATTTGAACGTGATTTTATTCAAGCATTAGAGCTTAAACATCAAGATACTTTAGATGCCTTGGCTGCTGGTAAATACACTGACAACGAAACAAAAGTTTTAGATGAAGTATCGGCAAAAGTTGCATCTTCGTTTAAAGCATAAAAGTTAATAGAAAAAGATTAAAAGGTGAGGTTGTAAAGTTAGATTTCAACCTTTAACCTTTAACTTTTAACCCTACTAAAGGATGGCAAATTTAAAGGAAATACGTACTAGAATATCTTCGATTACTTCGACAAGGCAAATTACCTCGGCCATGAAGATGGTGTCTGCTGCTAAGTTAAAGCGTGCTCAAGATCATATTACTCAATTAAGACCGTATTCTGAAAAATTATCTCAAATTCTTGAGAATATTTCTTCGGGCTTGTCGGGTAGCGATAGTATTTATACCAAGCATGGAGATGGAAATTCGGTACTGATAGTAGCAATTTCGTCTAATAGAGGTTTGTGCGGTGCATTTAATGCTAATGTTATTAAGCAAACCAAAGCTTTAATTGGAGATACATATAAAGATAAGGAAATTACTCTCCTTACTGCTGGTAAAAAAGTAACTGAAGCTTTCAAGCATACAGAATACGCATTGCATGGAACAACTTTGCCTCGTAATTTAGACTATATTTTTGATGATTTAACATTCGATAATGTTTCTAAAATTACTGATACTTTAATGAGCGTTTATTCACATCATCAGTTCGATAAAGTAGTAGTGGTATACAATCAATTTAAAAATGCTGCTGTTCAGAATGTGATGGTAGAACAATTGCTTCCAATTGTGGTCGAAGAAAGTGATAAAGAAACTAATTCTGATTATATTTTTGAGCCAAATCAATCGGAAATTATTGATAATTTGATTCCTAAAGCTTTAAAGATTCAAATGTTTAAAGCTATTTTAGACTCAAATGCTTCTGAGCATGGTGCGAGAATGACTGCTATGCACAAAGCAACAGATAACGCTGGTGAATTGTTAGACGACTTAACATTATCGTATAATAAAGCTCGTCAAGCTGCTATTACAAATGAGATCTTAGAAATTGTTGGTGGGGCGGAAGCGTTGAATGGCTAAGTCCATTCGGAATATTTAATTCCTAGAAACCTACATCGAAACAGTTATTATAATATCTAGCCATCTAATTTATTTTAGATGGTTTTTTATTGCTTATTCTTTTTTTAATAATAGAATTCGATTTGACTTTTTTTATGAATAATACAGCTCGTTTTCCTATCTATTAAAGATATAAAATATTAGAGGTATACCGAAATGTAATTAGCATAACTATCTAACCAAGAATATGTTTAGAGTGTAAACTAGGTAGAATTTTTTCTACAATTATTGAGAGTTTGTGGGGCTTTACACAGATAATAATGATATTGGACTGATTTACAGTCTCATTATTATTTGTGCTAATATTTACACCTATGTTTTTTGTAACTTTCTAATTTAGACAAAGTTCTACGAGTAAGACTTAAATCTTTGGGCTCTACTAATTTCGAAATAAGAAGACCATCAGCAAAGCTTTCCCTAAATTTTCAACTCCAATAAATGCTATTTTATTTAGATTATTCATTTGCTAAATACTTGCTAATTCATTTTCTAATATTTCAATTATTTCTTGTGGATTTCTGTTATTTGTGTTGATAAGAATATTGCTGGATTGGGCGTATAATTTTTTTCTTTTACTTATTAAATCTTGAATATATTCCAAGTCAAAATTATTCTTTAGTAAGGGCCTATTTTCTGGTTTGGCACGCTGCATTATTGTTTTAGGATTGGCGTATAGCCATATAGATAAATAATTTCCTTTGATTAACGCTCTGTTTTTTTTGTTTAAAATCATGCCACCTCCCGAAGAAATTATGGCTTTCCCATTCATACTCGAAAGCATTTTTAGAACGTCTTGTTCTGTTTTTCTAAAATAGGCCTCACCATGTTTTTCGAACATCTCGTTAATAGAGAGGCCTTCTTTATTTTCAATTATGCTATCTGTGCTAAAGAAGTTACAGTCTAATTTCTTACTAATTTTTTCACCAATAATAGACTTTCCACTTCCCATAAAACCTGTAAAGATGAGTTTCTCTTTAGATATTTTTTTAGCAATAGTAATATCAGAATAAGTAATGTTTTCTTTCTCAAAAAACAGTTTGAAAGCAGTTATGGCTTGGTTTTTAAGCCAAGTCTCACCAGAAATATAGTTAATATTTAATTGTTTTGCAGTGTCTTTATAAACAGAATTTTGATAATTGGCATCAAAAATGGTTTGATGACTTTTTAACCAGTTATCTTCTAAAACTTTTTTTCTAGAAGATAAAGTATTAATAATAATATCAGCTTCTTCAGTTGCTTTTTGTAAATGGTTTAATGAGCAAGTTTCAGCATTATACTTTTGTGCTAGAAGCCTAGCTTTTTCTGTTGTTCGATTATATATCGTAAGTTTTCCTCCTTGTTTTGTTATAGAATATGCAACGGCTTGTCCTGCTCCACCAGCTCCTATAAGTAATACTTTTTGATCTTTTATTTTCTTAATAGAGTTAACAATTCCTTGGTAATCTGTGTTGTATCCAACAAGTTGACCTGCTTCTATTTTTATGGTATTAACACTCCCTATTTCGTTAGCAATATCGTCAACTTGGTCAAGATAATCAATAATATCTATTTTAAATGGAGCAGTTACGTTCATCCCCGATAACCCTAACTCTTTGAATAAATCAATAGCTTCTTTAGCCGATTGGGCAGCTAATCGCAAATATTTAGCATCGATATTTTTATTTCTAAAAATGGGATTAAAAATATTTGGGCTACGACTAAATAGTATTGGATTTCCTGTTACAGCAAATAATTTCATTTTACTTATTAATTTTTTTTGTAATAAATTTTATATCATTGTAGGTCAATTGACCGTCTGCGGTTAGTGTATTTCTAGGGTTTTAATATCTTCTCCAAGTCCAGTTTTTATAATAGGAAATTTGGGGAACTGTTTAGAGTATAAACGATTCAAATTATTATCTGTAATAATAATTACATTCTTATTGGGCAAATGAGTTAGTAGATTAGAAATCTTCTCGCCAATTAATATTTTAGATTCTGAGGAACTGTTTATAGTTATTTTCTTCATTTAAGTTTTACTTATCAAGCTATTAGCTCAATTGTTATTAGAGCAAAGATACTATTTTCTTTATTACTTTAAGTTTTCTGCACGGATTGATATTTTTCAGAAGCTAAAGTTTAGATATAAAAAAAGCGACTACTTATAAAGGTAGTCGCTTAAATATTATTTAAAACAATGTTTTAGTCTAGTATTTTTTCGATAAGAACAATTGCTTTATTATGATTTACTTCGATAACTCCACCTTCTATTTGATAATAAATATCTTCTCCTTTTAGAGGTGTTATTTTTAATTCACCCTTATCTAATGAAGATATGATTGCTGCGTGATTTTCCATAATCTCGAAAGATCCAGTAGAGCCAGGAACCTTAATTAATTTAATATCTCCTGAAAAGATTGATTTTTCGGGTGTTAAAATATCTAATACCATAATTATTTGGTTATAAATGCAAATTTATTTTGCTTCTGCTAAAATTTTCTTTCCTTTCTCAATAGCTTCTTCAATTGTTCCAACTAAGTTAAATGCAGCTTCAGGATACTCATCTACTTCACCGTCCATAATCATATTGAAACCTTTGATGGTATCTTCGATATCTACTAAAACACCTTGTAGACCAGTAAACTGTGTAGCTACGTGGAAAGGTTGAGATAAGAAACGCTGAACTCGACGAGCTCTATGAACAGCTAATTTATCCTCTTCAGATAATTCGTCCATACCAAGAATGGCAATAATATCTTGTAATTCTTTGTATTTCTGAAGTAGTTCTTTTACTCTTTGCGCTGTTTTATAATGTGCTTCACCAACAATATCAGGAGTTAATATTCTAGAAGTTGAATCTAGAGGATCTACCGCAGGATAAATTCCTAATTCAGAAATTTTACGATTTAATACTGTAGTCGCATCAAGGTGAGAGAACGTCGTAGCTGGAGCAGGGTCTGTTAAGTCATCAGCAGGAACATAGACTGCTTGAACAGAAGTAATTGAACCGCTTTTTGTTGATGTAATACGCTCTTGCATTTTACCCATTTCTGTAGCTAAAGTAGGTTGGTAACCCACTGCAGAAGGCATACGACCTAAGAGAGCCGATACTTCAGAACCTGCTTGAGTAAAACGGAAAATATTATCAATAAAGAATAATATATCTTTCCCTTTTCCATCACCATCACCGTCACGGAAACTTTCTGCAACAGTTAGTCCTGATAAAGCAACAGATGCACGTGCTCCTGGAGGTTCATTCATTTGACCAAATACTAGCGACACCTGAGATGTTTTCATAGCTTCTTTATCTACTACACTTAAATCCCATCCGCCTTCTTCCATGCTTTTGTCAAATGCTTTACCGTATGTCATTACGCCAGATTCAATCATCTCACGAAGTAAGTCGTTACCTTCACGGGTACGCTCGCCAACACCTGCAAACACAGAAAGTCCATCGTGACCTTTTGCAATATTGTTAATTAATTCTTGAATTAATACTGTTTTACCAACACCAGCACCACCAAATAAACCAATCTTACCACCTTTTGCATAAGGTTCTATAAGGTCAATAACTTTGATACCAGTAAAAAGCACTTCGCTTTCTGTTGATAATTGGTCAAATTCAGGGGCTTCTCTATGAATTGGATATCCATCAGATTTATCTAAAGGCTCTAAACCATCAATAGCATCTCCTACTACGTTCATAAGACGGCCTTTAATTTTATCACCAACAGGCATTTTGATAGGAGAACCCATTTGTTCAACCTTAACACCTCTTTGTAAACCATCGGTAGACTCCATCGAAATAGCTCTTACAGAGTGCTCACCAATGTGTTGCTGTACCTCTAAGATTAAATCTGTTTGATTCTCACGAGTTATTTTTAAAGCATCGTGAATTCTAGGCAAAACCGAGTCCGTTGTTTCGAAACTAACGTCGACTACAGGACCAATAACTTGAATTACTTTACCAGTGTTTTGTGACATCTGTATTGTATTTTTATTAGTATCTATTTTATCCTTTAAATAGGATTTTAATTTACGACATTTAACTGTCGAAGTATTAACAAATTATTTATTAACCTGAAAGTTTACTTTTTCGGGTTAATTGAGTTTGCAAATTTATTAATTTTTACTTTAATAATATGCTTTTTAACAGATATTTTTCAAGGCTATTTTTTGTTCTGTTAAAAGATGTGTAATTTACAGATTTAAAGACCAATAGAGCTCTTGTAAATGGGGATGATATTATACAAATATTTTCATTTCTTTTTTTAGGGTTTCTTGCATCCTGCTTGAATATAAATACTTAAGAAGATTTAGGCTTTTATATCAGAAATTATCAGACTTATTAAGTCTAATATTAATGCGGATAGCTTAACTTTGCCGAACCAAAAATTAACATTTTATAGTAAAAGAATAATGATAAAGATTAATTCGAAATTACCATCATCTAGTGAGAGTATTTTTGCTGTAATGTCGCAAATGGCTGAGCAATACGATGCAATAAATCTTTCGCAAGGTTTCCCTGGATATTCTATAAATGCTGATTTAATTGCACTTGTAAATAAGTATATGCAGAGAGGTTTAAATCAGTATGCCCCAATGATTGGTGTGCCAGAGTTGAGGTCGGCTATTAGTAAAATGCATTTGGAGGCTTCGGGTTTTGAGTATAATTTAGATACAGAAATCACTATTACCGCCGGTGCTACTCAAGGTTTGTACACTGCTATTTCTAGTTTGGTTGGTGAGGGTGACGAAGTTATTGTTTTTGAACCTGCTTACGATAGTTATGTGCCTGCTATTAAGGCTAATGGGGGGAAGCCGATTTATATTTCTCTAAATCACCCAACTTATAAAATAAATTGGGAAGAGGTGAATATGCGAATCAGTTCTAAAACGAAGATGATTATTATTAATAATCCTCATAATCCTTCTGGTGCTGTATTAGATGATAATGATTTGAAGAAATTAAGTAAGATTGTAAAAGGATCAAATATTATTATATTGTCCGATGAGGTTTATCAGCACATTATTTTTGATGGACAGAAACATTGTTCCGTCGCCAATTATCCAGAGCTCCGAGATAGGAGTTTGATAGCAGGCTCGTTCGGTAAAAGTTTACATGCTACGGGTTGGAAAATAGGGTATATTTTAGCACCAGATTTCTTGACTAAAGAATTTCGTTCGTTACATCAGTGGGTTGTCTTTGCTATCAATACTCCCATACAATATGCTATTGCTGAATATATTAGTAATCGTGAAACATATTTACAAGTGAATTCATTTCTTCAAAAGAAAAGAGATTTCTTTTTAGAGGTGATGAAGAATTCTAAATTTATACCTATTCCTTCGAAAGGTACTTATTTCCAGTTGATGGATTATTCTGCTATATCAAATGATTCTGATATTGAATTTACAAAATGGTTGTGTCAAGATAAAAAAGTTGCTGCAGTACCCGTTTCTGTTTTTTATCACGAGAAAACAGACCATAAAGTTGTTCGATTTTGTTTTGCAAAAGAGAATAGTGAGTTAGAGCAGGCGGCAAAACTCTTGACTAATTTGTAAAAACAATAAAAAGTTTGTGATTCAAAGAGGGAAGTATTTAAAGCAATAGAGCATTTTAAGAAAATTAGTGTTATTTTCTAAACATAGGAAGAATAGATGATAAGATTAGTTTATGATGTTGGTTTTGAGGCTAATAGTGCTTTGTTGGATAAGGATTTTGTGAGCTCTATTAGCGCAGAAGTTAAATTTTAGTAAAAAATGATAAGGTATTTTCTTATATTTTTGATAGGTTTAAATCGAGTATTATGAAATAGCTTGTTTGGTTCCGTAATGCTTTATCATGAATTGAATCGTATTTTCTGAAAATACCTTATTTAGAATATTGTTAGGACTCATACCAAAAGCATCCTCTGGATTATCATTTAAATAAGGTTTTAGATGATATTTATTTAAATAATAATATAATCTTGGTAAATATTTTAAAGTCCAGAATCCATTAATAGGATTGATAATTCCATCGAAATCGCTCCCAATAGCAATACTCTCCCACGGATTTATTTTTTCGGTTTTACAGACTTTTAGAATTTGTTCGATATTATTCCAAATCAGTCTCGATGTTTCTTTGAATCTCCTTCGTTTCGAAAAACAAATATTTTTAGTTTCTTTCAATGCTTTTGGACTCGACATTACACGCTCATCTAGATTTAGTCCAAACAAGCCACCAGATTTTACCAAACGCACAATTTCATTATCGTATAAGCCAATTTCTTGGTTATGTAATTTCTTATTGTTGATGTTTTTGGATTCGAAGCTATCCATTCCGTTAGCCCCTCCATGGCTAAAAAGTAGGGGTATATTATCGCCCTTAGCCTTGTACTCATCTAAGATTTCGTAATATTGGTTTCTTGCAATAGGATTCATGTGCTTAATATCTATTAGTACACGTTGCCCATTGTTTTGGCTTAAAAGTTCTCGGATAACCAATTCTCCTTGCATACGGAGCTTAGATTCTTCTGGTTTATTCGAATTGCTTCCGTATTTTTGATGACGAAGTTTTTGTAATTTTTTTGGTAAGCTAATGCAGTGTCCAGAGAGTTGATTGTAGAAATGATGAGCTAAAGTAAAATAAAAAGGTTTCTTACTTTTGATAAAACTGATGCTATCTACTACAATTTTTTCTGATGATTTTTGTTGTGTTTCTACTTGGTTGAATAAATTATGGCCTCCTTCGATATTATAAAATAAATATATGGTATTAGGTTTAGTGTTTTGCCTTAGTTCGTATACATCTTGCCCGTTTGTGATTATTTGATATTTATATGGCTTTCCATCGATAAAAGTTTCGGTTTGGTCTAAGGCTTCAATAAAATTAAACTGAGATTTTAAATTTTCGAAATAGCTTGTGTTTTTATCTTTAATTTTATTGATCCATGGTTGTCCAAAATCCGTAACCCAATTTTCTATCGAAGAAGCATCGAATTCTCCAATAAAAAAATCTCGCTCGGGTGCGTACATCGATAAACCTATTAATCTAGTCTCGCCTAATTCTGCACTTAATAAATCGGCTTGTCTGTATGGGGTGATAGTTACTATATTTTCAAGAAATCTATTCCAAAGATTAATTTTCTTGTGATGAAATAAGTTGGCTTTGTTATTAAAATCACTACTTGGATTAAAATTATTCTTTCCAAAACTTTTTAGAATAGGGTGAGTGTGTAAGTCGGTATAAATCATTCTATAATTGTGTATTATAAGTTTTTATAAAGTTAATTAATTTGTAGAAATAAAAAAATCACTATCAAATTTGATAGTGATTTTTTTGTGTAATAATCCTATTTGGGTTATCTAATTTCTTGATATTTACATCAAGTTAATAAA
>JAMOQL010000170.1 GCA_027064025.1 Bacteroidales bacterium | reverse complement strand
AAAAGATATTGGTGATATTTTCAATGGGAATAGTATAAATGCCAAAGTTAAAAAAGAAAAATATTCTCATTTGGCTGATGGCTTGCCCTACATTGCAACAAAGGATATTAGTTTTGAAAGTAAAATTGATTATGAAAATGGAATAAAAATACCTTATGAAGAAAAAGCATCTTTTAAGGTTGCAAAAAAAAATACAATATTAATATGTGCAGAAGGTGGAAGTGCGGGAAGAAAAATTGGTTTTACAGAGCAAAATGTATGTTTTGGGAATAAATTATTTGCTCTCTCAACAAAAGTAAACATTGTAAGTAGATTTGTTTATTATTATTATTTTTCAGCAATATTTCAAAAAGATTTTACTAAACAATTAACAGGGATTATTGGCGGAGTATCAATGGGCAAATTTAAACAAATCCAAATCCCCATCCCCCCACTCCCCGAACAAAAACGCATAGTTGCCATTCTCGACCGTGCTTTTGAAGCCATAGACAAAGCAAAAGCCAATGCCGAACAAAATCTTAAAAATGCAAAAGAACTTTTTGAAAATTATTTGCAAGATGTGTTATCCGACAAAAAATGGAAAATAGTAAAACTTGGTGACGTATGTAATAAAGTAGAATATGGCTCTTCATCTAAATCAAAAGAAGAGGGAGAAATACCTGTTTTACGAATGGGTAATATTCAAAATGGTAGATTTACTTGGGATAATTTAAAATATTCTGATAATAAAGAAGATAATGAAAAATACTTATTAAAGTATAATGATGTGTTGTTTAATAGAACAAATAGCCCTGAATTGGTAGGAAAAACCGCAATATACAAAGGAGAGAGACCTGCAATATTTGCTGGTTATTTAATAAGAGTATATAGAAAAAAAGATTTATTGGATGCCGATTATTTAAACTATTATCTTAATAGTAGAATAGCTAAGGAATATGGAAATACTGTTGTTATTTCAAGCGTTAATCAGGCAAATATTAATGGAACAAAACTAAAAACCTATCCGATTCCATTACCATCATTAAAAGAACAACAGCAAATAGTTGAAGAATTAGACAAACTTACAGAAGAAACAAAGAAAATAGAAGCAATATATCAAAAGAAAATAGAGGATTTGGAAGAATTAAAAAAGAGTGTTTTGCAGAAGGCGTTCTCCGGGCAGTTGACAATTGACAATGGACAGTTGATAATGGATAATAGGTAGTGGAGAATTGACAATGAAACATAATATTGTAGCAGAAAAATCGTATGCCTTTGCTTTGCGGATTATAAAATTGTATAAATATCTTGTTTCAGAGCAAAAAGAATATGTTTTATCTAAACAGATTCTAAGGAGTGGTACAAGTGTCGGGGCATTGGTAAAGGAAGCAGAGCACGCACAGTCAAAGGCGGATTTTCTTAATAAAATGAATATTGCGCTAAAAGAAGCAAACGAAACAGAATATTGGTTAATGTTACTAAAGGACAGTGATTATATTGATAATAAAAGTTATAATTCAATATATCCTGATATTGTAGAAATATTAAAACTTTTAATAAGTATTGTAAAATCAACTAAGGAGAAATTGGACAGATAATTGTCAACTGTCAATTGTCACCTATCAATTGAGGAATTATGAACGAAGCGGAAACAAGAGCAGAATTAATAGATCCTAAACTAAAACAAGCCGGTTGGGGTGTGGTTGAAGGTTCAAAAATCCTTCGTGAGCGGAATGTATATAAAAACGCCGATGGTGTTAAAATTACAGAAGGTAGAATACAAGTTGGCGGTGGCAGAAAAAAACCGCTTATTGCTGATTACATTCTTGTTTATAAAGGTGTTAAATTGGCTGTTGTCGAAGCCAAAAGTAACGAATTGGAAGTTGGAGAAGGAGTTGCCCAAGCAAAACTATATGCCGAAAAATTAAAATTGGATTACACATACTCTACCAACGGAAAAGAGATTTATCAAATTTGTATGAAAACTGGTGAGGAAAAACTCGTTGATAATTTTCTTACGCCTGATGAACTCTGGAATGCGGTATTTGATAATGGAGAGTGGAAAAATGACAATAA
>JAMOQL010000169.1 GCA_027064025.1 Bacteroidales bacterium | reverse complement strand
AATTAGAAGTGATACTTGTTGAGGCAGTTAATAAAGCTGGCTCACTAATTGTAATATTTGCAGATTGCATTGTACAGGGAGGTGTTGCATTGTCTGAAACAATTACATAATAATCTCCTGCCGCCAAACTTGTAGCAGTCTGTGTTGTTTGACCTGTACTTACTCCTGCTGAAGTAAACCACTCATAGGTATAGCCAGTAGTAACTGTTCCTCCATTTGGGGTCACGGTTACCGAACCATCTGATCCTCCATTACAGCTTACATCTTGAACTAAGGCTGAAACGGCTGTGATAATTGTTGGCTCGTTTACTGTTGCGCTTGCGGAGGCTATACATCCATTATTATCTGTAATATTTATTGTATAATCTCCTGTTATTAAACCTGAAATATCTTCACTTGATGATGTATATCCTCCTGGACCTGTCCAGCTAATTGTAAGAGGTGTTGCTCCTCCAGATTCTGTTACATCAATAGCGCCATTCGAGCCGCCATTACAGCTTACATCTGTGACTAAATCAACACTTACTGAACCTGCTGCATTATTATCTATGGTTACATTGCTTGTTCCTGTACATCCATTATTATCGGTTACGGTTAAGTAATAGGTTCCAGCTGTCAGTCCTGTTACATTAGCTGTTGTCCCGACTTGGCTTCCAGCATTGTCTTCCCAGTTATATCCTGTATAGGTTCCTGAACCTCCTGTTATTGAAGCTACATCTACTTGTCCGTCTGCTGCTCCACAATTGGCATTCTGTGAACTTGGTGTTACGACAATAGCTGCGGGTTCTGTGGGTGTTACTGTTGCCACTACTGTACAAGAGGCATCTAATGCATCGGCTACAGTTACAGAATAGACTGTTCCATCTCCACATAAATTTGCTGTGCTTGTTGCTGTATTATCTGCTGTGGCATTATCCCAAACATAAGTATATCCTCCTGACCCGCCTCCGGCTGTTACAGTGGCTTGTGCATCACAAATCCCATTACAATTGGCTGTTACCGCAGGGATTGTAGCGGTTAAAACGGTAGGTTCTAGAATAGTTATATTTATACTTGTTGGACATGAATTTACATCTTCTACTTCTATAGTATAGTTACTGGCTGATAATCCACTAAAGGTTCCCGTCGCTTGCCAATTCACTCCGCCATCTATAGAATATTGATAAGGACTTGTTCCGTCTGTAGCTTGAACAGTAAGGGAACCATTATTTCCTCCATTACAGGTTACGTCTTGATGGTTAGCCATAATCTCTGAAACTGTTAAAGCATCAGGTTCTGTAATACTAATATTAATAGTTTCTGAACAACCATTAGCATCTTCAACAGTAATAGTATATGTATTAGCAACTAAACCTGTGAAAGTAGCAGAGGTTTGCCAGTTAGTACCATTATCAATAGAATATTGATAAGTTGGGGTGCCACCAGACACTGTAACAGTTAATTGACCTGTTGAGTTTCCATTACAATCTACATCAGTATGACCAGCTGCTTCTGTAATAGTCATAGAAGTAGGCTGAGATGGTGTAACAGTAGTTGTTGTAAAACAAGTAGCATCAGTAGCATCGTAAACTGTTACTGTATAAGTAGTTCCGTCGCCACATAAATCCGAAGCTGTTGTTGCACTTGTACTTCCTACTGTATTATTCCATGCATAGGTATATCCGCCTGAACCGCCTCCGGCTGTGACTGTTGCATTGGCATCGCAAACTCCATTACAGCTTGCATCGGTTGCTGTTGCACTGGCTGTTAAAGCGGCTGGCTCTGTTGGTGTGATTGTGGCTGTTACTGTACAAGTTGCATCATTGGCATCTGCTACGGTAACGGTATAAGTTGTTCCCCCACATAAATCTGCGGCTGTGCTTGCTGTTGTACTATTAGCTGTGTTATCCCAAGTATAAGTATATCCTCCGGAACCACCACCTGCTGTTACGGTTGCTTGTCCATTACACGCTCCATTACATGTTAATGCTACAGCTGGTATATTAGCCGTTAAAGGTGTCGGCTCTGTTATAGTTATACTCATGGCTGCTGTACAGCCCTCTGCATCTTCAACTTCTAAGGTATAAGTTCCGGCTGACAATCCATTAAAGGTTCCACTGGCTTGTGAAGCTCCACCATCGATAGAATATTGATAAGCTGTAGTACCACCTGAACCCTGTACCGTTAAAGAGCCATTATTATCGCCATTACAGGTCACATCGATATGACCTGTGGCTTCTACAATAGTTAAAACTGTTGGTTCTGAAATTGTTATATTCATTGTTGTAGTACAACCATTTGCATCTTCTACCAATAAGGTATATGTATTGGCGGTTAAGCCTGAAAATGTACCACTGGCTTGTAAAGCTCCTCCATCTATCGAATACTGATACCCTGGTGTGCCGTCTGCACCAGCAACGGTTAAAGACCCATCACTTCCTCCGTTACAGCTAACATTAACATGAGCTGTTTCGGAAATAGTAACTGCTGAAGGTGCATTAACTGTCACCTGTCCTGTTGTTGTACAGGTATTAGCATCGGTTACGGTTATTGTATAAGTAGCACTTCCTCCGGCTGCTCCTGTTAATCCGCATAAACTTCCTGTTGATGCACTATTGGTTGGACTATCTCCATCGCCCCAATCGTAATCGTAAGGGGCTGTTCCGCCTGAAGCTACATTTGCACTTGCAGTACCATCGCAAGAAGTATTACAGGTTGCATCGGTACTTGTTAAATTAAGAACCATAGCTGCTGGTTCTGTAATGCTTGCAGCATCATTTCCAGGGCAACCATTAGCGTCTTCGAATGTAACAGTATAATTTCCTGCTGGTAAGTCTGAATAAGTTACTGTTCCATCATTTGTAAATCCATTTGGAGACCAATCAATATTTTGTAAAGGCCCAGTCCCTGTAGCAATTGCTATACTAATATGTCCATCGGAGTATCCGTTACAAGAAATATCAGTTGGTGTAATATTTACCGTTGGGTTTGGATGAATTGTTACATTTATTGTTTCTGTATCTGTACAAGAACCATCAGTAATTGTCAAAGTAATGACATAGGTTCCTGCTGTAGAATATGAATGTGTCGGAGAAATGCCAGTTCCAGTATTACCATCACCAAAATCCCAAGAATAACTAGGGGAAGACATGGTTGTGCTGTTAGATGCGTTAAATGAGAAATTATTTCCACTTAAACATTGATTGGCAACAGGATCTATAACTGCTGTTACAGTACCAGCATCATTTACAGTTACCGAAGCTGAACTTGTACAACCGTTATTATCGGTTACGGTAACTCCATAATTTCCTGGAGCTAAACCTGTGATATCATAACCAGAACTTTGATTATTTACAGAACCTCCTCCTGGAGACCAATCAATATTATACAGAGGTGCTCCATTTGCAATTCCAACATCTATCGCTCCGTTAGACTGGCTACATATAGCATCAGTTGGTGTTAAGGATAATACCATTGCAGCAGGTTCAATAATTGTAAAATCTTGAATAGATTGACATCCGAGAGCGTCTGTTACGGTAACAGAATAAGCTCCTCCAGAAAGTCCTGTAATAGAGTTTGTTGTTGATGATGTTGGTCCATTATTTGTTCCATTTGACCAATCGTAAGTATAATTAGCTGTTCCTGAGACAACTAGATCAACGATTGCCACCCCGTTTGCATCTCCATTACAAGTTAAATCTGTTTGAGATCCTGAAGTGGTTATGTTAATAATATCGAAGTCGAATGAATTGGAAGCTGCTGTGTTTCCGCAAATATCTGAAACAGAACTTGAAGATGTTGCATCCATACCTAAAGTAAACGTTCCACTTGTTGTTAAAGCAGGTGACACTGTAAAAGTATAGTCGTTATCGTAATCACCACCCGCTGCACAAACAGGAGATACTAAATTGGACAATGTATAAGGACCTCCAGGTCCATTTAAATAAAAATCTTCAATTTCTACAGTACTACAATCAACATTTTCATTAAAATGAAAAGTAATTTCTGTTGCTCCACAAGGAATAGGTAAATCTACAGACTCGAAAACAGGAGGTACATCGTCGTAAATAGAGGCTGAAGAAGAGGATAAATCTATTGTGTAACCATTTGTTGAAGTAGAAAATTGACTTACATTAATTACATAAGTTTGACCTGCTGTTACAGCAAAAGTAGGTTCGTCATTATCATCTCCATCTCCATTAGGTCCTGTTACTCCATCTAAAGCGCTATAATTACAAGAAACCTCTAAAGAAGGGTCGGTATAAATATCGGCACAATCTGCTGTAGATAAATCGTAAACCGCCCAATCGTAATCGTCGTTCATATCGTTTGGTGTAATACTAAAATCGAGAGTACCATCTGCTAAAACTGTAAAAACATACCAAACATCGTTCTTTTCCCCAGAGCCTAAACAAGAAGGTCCTGAATCAATTTCTGGAGTATAGTTTCCTGTACCCGTATAGGCATTTGTCTCCGAATAAGTGTCTTGACAAATAGGAATAGCACCATCACAATCTTGAACTGTTGGCGGAGGGCATGCACCGCAAGGACCACCACAATCGACATGATCTTCTCCTTGATTTTGGGCTCCATCTGTACATGAAGGGCTACCAATACAGACTTCAAAAGTTGTATTTTCGTCAGAATTAGAATAGGTATAAACTCTAACAAAATAGGTGTCACCAACTATTAATCCTGTTGCCCAAGAAGAATTGGCATCACTACAACCAAGCTCTGTTAAAGAGCTACATGAACCACTATATAAGGAAAAATACATATCAGTATTGCTTCCTGCAATATTTTGTAATGTAATACTTTGTTCGTCATGTTGTGCAACAAAAGAATACCAAACGTCGTTGTTAGGAGTCCCTGAGCAAGTTGTTGATTCTCCAGATGCTGTTGCTCCTGCAACAGTTCCTGAAGTAACACTTCCGCAGTTTTCATCGGGATTAACAGTTAAGGCTTCGGCATTTGCGCAATCATCGTTTGATGGAGGAGGAACATCTACAACACAAATATCAAAATCACCTGTAGCATCTGTCCCATACTCCCACAGTCTAATCCATATTGTTTCACCAGCTGTTGCTCCTACATGGAAAATTTCCGGCATAAGGCCAGGTCCTCCATCATCATCACAATCAATAGCGGTAAGGCTGCCGCAAGATCCTGAGTATATTTCCATGGCAACATCGGTAAGACCACCTGATTGGGTTGAAATTTCAAAATTCCCTGATGCTGGAACCGTAAATGATAACCAAACATCTGGCCCTGCATCTGTTCCAGTTCCATAGGAGCTGCATCCTGGATCTCCTTCTCCAGAATCTGTATTCATAGTTCCAATACTTACGTTGGTGAACGAACAAGAAGTTCCTACACTTATGTCTTGTGCAGGGTTATCCATCCAATCACAGGGGTCATTATCTTGACCGTAGCTAAAGTTTGATAAAATGAGAAATAGTGCTATATATAGTAGTGTGTTTTTCATAATCTAATTTATTTTAGGAAATTAACTTTATTGCTTTCTTCGTTATCTTTTGTTTTTACAGTTAAGAATGCGAAGTTAGTTTCATTTTCTTTCAAAATAACTTGAATATCTTCTGGTGTAATATCTCGCAATGTAGTTATTTGACATCTGTCATTGTTGTTTAAGTCTTTATATATTCTAACTTTCGTAATAAAAAATTCGTTAAGTAGAGCTTTTGTAATCTGATTTTTGTGGTCGTTGTCTCTTATTTCTGAAAAGCAGAAATAAACTACTTTTTCACTTTTGTTTAGAATTTTATTCTCGGAAAATATTAGATGACTTTTAGGAGTTTCTTTTTTTTCTTGAGCATATAATGAGCTAGTTAACATAAGGAGTGTTGAAAAAAGAATTAGATTAAATGTAAATTTGTTCATAAGTGTGTATTGTTTATGTAGTGATATTGTTATCTAGTTTAGAATTTATGGGGTAATAAACCTAAGTTTAGAATTTATGGGGTAATAAACCTAGTTTATTGACGTCCTTTTCTTGAAAGGGTTGTCTAAAGTATCTAAAAAGTTGCATGCAACAATCGGAGATATGACGAAATTAACAAAATAATACACCAATGGTCTCGTTTTTTACACTAAAGTAGTTTATGTAATATTTAATATAATTAGATGTATTGAAAGAAAATGAGTTTTTTTAGAACTGGAAATAGATAAAAGGTTGTATTTCTGCGGTTCTTGTTTGGTATAAAATAAAGACTACAATAATGACGATAAATGCTTTTATAAAAAGGTTAGATTTGACAAACCAACCTCTATATATTTCTTTTATAGAAGAAGGTAACCAATGAATAATATATCCAATTAGCATATAGATAAAGACAGATTTAAAGCCAATAATAACATCTGGAATAATGCTAAAAGAAAATTGCTGACTGATTTGATGTAAGATATTTGAAGTAACTTCCATACTCTCGCCACGAAACCAGATCCGTGTAAAGGTGATAAAATTAAATGTAATCAACACTCCTAATAAATGTGAAATCCAATTATTCTTATTTTTAAAGGGGGAGATGTGCTTCCAATATTTGTAGATGACTAATCCAAAGCCGTTTAGTCCACCCCATATTACAAATTGCCAACTTGCTCCATGCCATAATCCGCCTATTAGCATGGTCATCATCAAATTGATATTAGTATTAATTTGATGTCGAAAAGAGTTGGATAATCGAGCTAGAATAACGAGAATAATTATGATTCCGATAAATATATAGGCCAAGAATAATTTGCCAGAAAGGAGAACTATAAAAGATAATATAAAAGTTAAGCTGATATAAGTAAACCAAGTCCCATTACGATTTCCTCCCATGGGGATATATAAGTAATCTTTTAGCCAAGTGGAAAGAGAAATATGCCAACGTTTCCAGAAATCGCCTACGTTTTCGGCTTTGTAAGGTGAGTTAAAGTTCAAAGGTAAATGGAAGCCCATAAGCAGTGCAATTCCAATAGCAATATCGGTGTAACCAGAAAAATCGGCATAAACTTGCAAGGAATATCCGTATAAAGCCATTAAATTCTCGAACCCAGAATATGAAAGAGGATTGTCGAAAACACGATCTATAAAGTTGACAGCGATAAAATCTCCAATCACCATTTTTTTTATTAATCCATTTAGAATAAGAAATATAGCATGTCCAAATTGGGCTTTTGTAAGCTTATATTCTTGGTATAATTGAGGGATAAATTCCGATGCTCGAACAATAGGACCAGCAACTAATTGAGGAAAGAAAGAAACATAAAATCCAAAGTCTAGGATATTATCTACGGGTTTTATCTTTTCTCGATAAACATCTATTGAGTATGAAATAGTTTGGAAAGTATAAAAAGAAATCCCCACAGGAAGTAAAATCTTATCAACCTCAAAATGACTGTTGGTTAAGAGATTGGCAATGTTTGCAAAATAGTTAATAGGAACAAAAGCTGTTCCGAATAGTTCATTTATATTTTCGACTAAGAAATAGGAATATTTAAAATAACCCAAGAGCAATAGGTTTATAAAAACGCTCGAAGCAATTAACCATTTTTTTGAGTTTAGAGCTTTGGCTTTGAATATTCGTTTCCCAATAATAAAATCGGCGAGAGTCGAAAATAAAAGAATGGCAAAGAAAAAACCACTGGTTTTGTAGTAGAAAAATAAGCTTACAAAGAATAAGTAGGCGTTTCTTACGGCTTTATTTTTGTAAATAAATGAGTAAAAAGTAAGAACAACTCCAAAGAAAACCCAAAAGTATAATTGGGTAAAAATGAGAGGTTTGGAATCTGAGTAAAGAAAAATATTTTTTATAAAATCAATCAAATCTTAGTTTTATTGCTTTTGACAAAGATATACGATAGTTTTTTTTAATTAATATTATCAGAGATAATTTTTGAAATGCAGTTTTGAATAGATCCAAAATTATCTTTAGTTATTCTAAAATTGGGGTTGTTTGAATGAAGCTGGGCTAAATATTCCTGTTCAGGCTGCCCTGGAGTAGGTATTAAGATTGCATTTTTGTTAAGTTTAATCAAATCCATAATTGTAGAATATCCAGAGCGCGCCACAACCCATTTTGTTCTGTTTAGAAGTTGATTTAACTCTTGTGTTGATGCAAAATTAAGATATTCTATTTTTTTTAAAACAATATTTTTTTCGAATTGTCCGCCAACAATAATTAGTTTCTTATTTGTATTTTGGAAAATCTTAATTATTAAATTTTCGAGTATAGAGCGTTGGGGTTCTAGCCCAGATAAAATTAATAGAAAATCGATGTCTTGTTTTAGGGGTTCTGGAATTAGTCTAGATTGCAAACCTAAATATTTAATTGGGATGTTTAGGTTTTTAGGTTTGCTGAGTTGTCCTGCTAAAATGTGATTTTCGGAATCCATAATCCAACACTCATCAAACTGGCTTATCCAAGAATTTATTCTTTTCTGAATTATAGATTGAGACCATTTAAGAAATTTTGGAATTGCAAGTTGCAGCTGATGACTTATGATAATAGATTTTATTTGTGGATGGAAGAAACCATATCTGTTATCAGAAATAATTAAATCGATATTTCGTTGATTAAATAGTTCATTAATAAAATGTTGATCTTTATTAATATTTCTTAGAAATGGAAATAATAAATGAAAAAGATGAAATAAGAGAAAAGGATATTTAGAATAAATAAGAGGCTTCGAGTTGATTTTAATAAGCTCTAATTCTGGGAATTCAATTTTGAGAAACTGATGAGCAGAACCGTTTGAAGCTAGAATAATTTTCCATCCGCCCTTTTGATATTGTTTGATCAGAGGAACAATTCTTGATGCATGACCTAAACCCCAATTTAAGGGCGCAAAAACAACTGTTTTTTGTTGGTCATCATCAGTAAGGTACATTGGGCTATATATCGATGGATTTATTTTTTAGGCTTCCTTATATATTTTGAGATTCGTTCTATTCCTTTTTTAGCAGCAACTTCATCGGGTGTAATTCTTAAGGCTGTTTGATATTCAATAAAAGCTTCATTGTACTTGCCTTTGAGTTCTAAGGCTAAAGCTTTGTTTGTATAAGCTTCTGTATAGTTATAATCCAAAGCAATAGCTTTATCGAAATAACTAATAGCGGTGTCTAAATCATCGGAATAGATTAAATAAATATAACCAATGTTATGGAGGGCTGTCGAAAAAGTTGAATCTACATGATCCAATAAATATAAGTATTGATGAATAGCTTTATTAAATTCTTTTTGATGTTGGTAATGAAGAGCCAAATCGTATTGAGCATAAGCATTTGTCGAATCGATTCGAATTGCATTTTGATAATATACTCGTGCCATAGTATCGTTGATGGCATCGCTAAAAAGTCCTAGTTGAATATAAGCATCTATATAATCAGGATTTCTTTCAACAGCTTTTTGCAATTCTCCAATAGCTCTTGTGGTATCGCCTACTTCTATATAATTCATCGATTTATAAAAATATGCTTTTTCCATATTGGGGTCTATATTTAAGGCCAGATTAATATATTCAAAAGATTTCATATGGTCTTCGATTAGCAAATATAACATTCCCATTTTCAAAAGAGTTGTTGTGTTATTGGGCTCAAGTTTCAGAGCTTCGTCTAAAGTTTGTCTTGCTTTCTCCGATTGTCCTTTATACAGATAAATATCGCTTAAAGTAATCAACCAATCTAAGCTATCATTTTCGAGAGCAATGGCTTTTTTGTAGTCCGATAAAGCACTATCTAATTGGTTTAATTTGTAATACTTCTCTGCTCTAGCCTGAAAAAGAATCGCATTGGTGGTGTCTTTCTTTAAAATCTGACTAATTTCATTAATCGATAATTTTGAGATGTTTCTATTTTTTTCTTGAGGATTAGAGCAAGAAACAAGTAACAATACTGAACTAATGATAAAAATTAAGTATTTCATATTTTTAATTCTGATAAGCTATTATTAAACTGTTGTTAAATGATATTGCAAATATACACAACAGATAACTGTTTTCTGAAATATTGGACAAATAAAAAGCGACTTGTCGAAATAGAAAAGTCGCTTTAATACGTTTAATCCCAATTGGGATATTTAATTTCCAAATATTTATATCGAGTTAAAATATTTAATTCTTATCATACCTTGCGGTTTTGTCTCGAGGATATTGATCTTGTTTCAGATTATTTTTTTGCAGCAGCAATATCATTTAAAGTAATTGTACCTTCGTTACCCCAAGAATTATAAACATAATTCATAACATCAACAATCTCTTGGTCAGACATTGCAACAGGAGGCATAGCAGAGTTAAAAGTAGTACCATTAACGGTAACTTCACCCGATAAACCTTTGATAGTTGTGTTGATTGCAGCCGTTTTATCAGCTAAATAATCAGATTTTGCTAAAGTAGGGAACGCTCCTGCTAAACCTTCTCCATTAGCTTGGTGACAAGCTTGACATTTGGCCTCGTATAATGCTTTACCAGCAGTTAAATCTAAAGCAGCAGTTTCTTCGGCCACGGGAGCTTCTTCAGCTACAGGAATCTCTTCTGCAGGAGCTGCTTGTTCTATGTTGGCGTCATCTTTGGTAGCATCGTCTTTCGCAGTATCTCCACAAGAAATCATCATTGCCATACTTGCTATTAATGCTAAACTAAGTGTAATCTTTTTCATGTTTTTAATTTTTTAATATTATTAAATATAGATTTATAGTGTAATTACTAACAAAAGTACAATTTCTTTTGTGAAAATAAAACTGCTTTTTATCACTTCTTTACTTAAATATATCTCAGTTGATATTTAGAGCGGATAATTTCTTTTAGTATTAAAATAAATGTGTGATTTGCTTTTGAAGAGATAAGAAAGATAAATTTGTGACTAATTGCGTATTAATTATCTTTGTTTTTTTAATAATAAGTAATGCTTTACAAGTTGTCTTTATTTACTTTTATAAGTTGAAAAATACCTCTTTTATA
>JAMOQL010000168.1 GCA_027064025.1 Bacteroidales bacterium | reverse complement strand
CATTCCATAAAACTACTTAGGTTAAAATATCCCGTTTTAACTTCAAAAGTCTATGGAATTATTCTAACGCTCATTTTAAATCTAATGAAAACTGCTATCAAATGTTCTAATATCAAAACATCGGAATGCCGTAGTTCTTCCGATTGTTTACAACATTAGCTTCTATGTCTTCACTTTGTTTCGTCTTCGATGAGATAACGTGCAATCGAAAGCTTCTCTCAATATTTTTTATACTAAATTGATAGCAGCTTAGTATAAAATATACTTCCATAGAATACTTTAAAAAGCATTTAATCTACTCTGTTTGCTGAACACAGTTAACCAAATAATTTTAATATCTAACCAAAACGTCCAATTTTTGGTGTACCACAAATCGTATTCTACTCTTTTTTCAATTTTTAATAATGTATCAGTTGGACCTCGCCAACCATTAACTTGTGCCCAACCTGTAATGCCGGGTTTTACAAAATGACGAAGCATATATTCATCTACTTTGTTTCTAAATTCCTCTGTATGAACCAACATATGCGGTCTTGGACCTACTACACTCATCTCGCCTTTTAAGACATTAATAAATTGTGGTAATTCATCGATATTTGTTTTTCTAATAAAATCTCCAACCTTAGTTTTTCTTGGATCATTTTCAGTTGCTTGAATTTTATCTTCAATCTCTTTCGGTAACTTTCGCATAGATCTAAATTTTTTAACAAAAAATTTTTTTTGTTTATATCCTGTTCTTTCCTGAACAAATAGAATCGGTCCGGGAGAAGATAATTTTACAGCAATAGCCGCAAGTATAAAGATTGGACTTCCTAAAATTAAAACTAATAAAGAGAAAACTATATCAAAACTTCTTTTCATTATTTTATTATAGACATTATCCAAAGGAACTTGATTAACTTCCATTAATGGTATTTTACCGAAAAAACCTATTGAAAAATTCTGTTTTGTAATTCTATACAAATCCGGAATTAATTTTATTTTGATACCTTCATAATCACCAGCATGAATTATTCTTTTAATCTCTTCCTCATATTTCAAAGGTAAAGCTATTATTATTTGATGTATTTTCTTCTTTTTTAATATATTAGGTAAATCAGCAATTTTCCCTATTACTTGCGAAGCAAGAACTTTTCCCTTGGGATTATCATCTAAAAATCCAACAATATTCATCCCATATTCAGGATGATAACTTGCTTCTTTAAAAACAGCTAATCCCATTCTTCCGGCTCCAATTACTAATATATTCTTACAAAACTTATCATATTTATGGGCTGAAATAAAAACATGATCTCCTATTAGGTGAAGAATTAATATTAAAAAACTAAAAATACTGAAATAATAAGCATACATTAATCTTGAGAAATACCATTCTTTAAGAATAAATCCTACAAAAGTTATGAGAAAAATAAATATCAAAATAGACTTTACCAGCTTGAATAAAAGATTTATCTTTGAATAATGGATTCGCTGAAAATTTGTAAGTTTTGTAGCCACATACCAACAAATGATTGAATATAACATCATTATTTTATCATAATAAGTCTGTTCAAAACCCAAACCTCTTAAATGATGTGCCGCGATGAAAGAGATTAATAATAGAACAACCTCAATTGCTCTATAAACATTCTTAATTACTTCATCATTGTTTTTTGTCACTATTTCTCCTTAGAATATGGAAATTTATTCCATATTTCTCAAACACAATTTCCTACAATATTGCATTATAATTATTTATTATTTTTACTTCTAAAACAGTAAAAGCATAAACCGCCGTAAATAGACTAATTTATGCTTCTAAATCGTAATTGTTATAAAACATATTGTTAAACTTTTCTAATATTTCTTTTAAAAAATTCTTTTACTACTAATGCTATAAATAATGTATTTGTGATCAGATATCGTTTCCACATTCTTCTCGGTTCTTGAATAATTCGATAAAACCATTCCAATCCACTATCTTGCATCCATTTTGGCGCTCGTTTTGTTTTACCGGCAACTATATCAAAACTGCCACCTACTCCCATTGTAAATGGGATATCCATGTGTTTTGTGTATTT
>JAMOQL010000167.1 GCA_027064025.1 Bacteroidales bacterium | reverse complement strand
GCCGCCTTTGCTCCAGATAGCATTATAGAATCTATAGAAATTAAAGACAAAAATAGTCATCCGTTTGCTATTGGTATTCAGTGGCATCCAGAAAGTTTACATGACCATCTTTCCAAACAAATTGGGGAATTATTTATTAAATATATATTTTTAAGATAGCAGTATAAAATATCCCAAATGGGATTAAAATTTAAAACTATGAGTGAACAATATAATATTCGTGTCAATTCTGAGGTAGGTGAATTAGAAGCCGTTATTCTACACAAACCAGGCAAAGAAGTGGAGAATATGAAACCTGAGAATGCAAATAGAGCTTTATATAGCGATATATTAAACATTGAAGTTGCCAATCAAGAATACGCCCAGTTTAAAGGCGCCTTAGATAAAATAACGACCACTTTCGAATTACAAGACTTACTTAAAGATGTGCTCGAAAGAAAAGATGTAAGAGAGGACTTACTAAAGGACATCATTCAGTCAGAAGAAATATACGGAGATTGCGATATCATTTCAAGTTTAACTAACGAAGAGCTCTCCAAAAAACTAATCGAAGGCGTAAAAATGAACAAAAATACGCTGACTAAATATTTAATGGATGATCGCTACTCTCTTAAACCTCTTTATAATTTCTTTTTTATGCGAGATGCCTCCATGTCTTTTGGCAATGCTGCATTAATCGGGAAAATGGCTAATTCGGTTCGAGATAGAGAAGCTTTGATTATGGATTACGTTTTACAAAATCATCCCCAAATTCAAGCAAAGACATACAACCCCAATCTATTTGAAGGAGCTAAAAACATACATGTTGAGGGAGGAGATGTACTTATTCCACGCGAAGATATTCTTTTAATAGGCATGGGACTAAGAACCAATTCTGAAGCTATCGATTACATTATTAATGAGTTAAATGCTCAACATATCTCCAAACACATTATTATTCAACAGCTACCCAAATCACCGGAATCATTTATTCATTTAGACATGGTTTTTACCTTATTAGACAACGATAAATGCATGGCGTACGAACCATTAATCACCCAACAGAATCAATACAAAACCATCCATATAGAATTAGAAGAAGGGCAAACGATTAGCATTAAAGAGGAACAAAATATTCCAACAGCACTTAAAAATTTAGGTATGGATTTGGAAGTTATTTCTTGTGGAGGAAAAACAGACCAATGGACTCAAGACCGTGAGCAATGGCATTCTGGAGCTAACTTTTTTGCTTTTGCTCCAGGAAAAGTTATAGGTTACGCACGCAATTCGCACACCATAGAAGAAATGAATAAACACGGCTTCGATATTATTACAGCTAAAGATGTAGCTTCTGAGATTAAAAATGTTGAGGATTACAAAAATTGTGTAGTCACAATCGAAGGATCAGAACTAGCAAGAGGTGGTGGTGGAGCACGCTGTATGACCATGCCTATTCGTCGAAAACCAATCTTATAGTTAATCAATATTTAAGTAATTAAACCTACTTTGTTAATAACTCTATTAATACTATAATAAATTAATAATAAAGAACGTTTACTTTTATAGATGTAAATAATTTCTAAATTCTTAGTTAGTTATTTACTCTTTTCATAATTAGTTATTTTTGGGTTTGGCGGGTAACAGAAAACTGTTGCCCGCTTTTTTTTGTTTTTGCTTTTATTAATACCCTTTTTTCATTAACTTTACCAGCTAAGACTAGTTCCTAAACATTCTATTTATTCATAAAATAACTTTCATTATGAAATCATATTTTCTAATTATATTTTTATTCGTAAGCCTTCTCTCTTTATCTCAATCCTCACATCAATTATTTGTAAAAAACCATTTTAAAGCAGAGTTCGACAAAGCATATCAACAGTACCCTGACATCCCAAAAGGGCTCTTAGAGGCTATATCTTTTTCAATGACTCGTTTTACCAACATACAAAACAACACAGAGACTTGCTCTGGCATTCCTCACGTTTATGGACCTATGGGATTAACTCCCGATGGAAAAAATTATTTTAGAAATAACCTAGATTTAATTGCTAAAATTTCGGGCTTCGGTAAAACAGAAATATTAAGCAATCCTGAACAAAATATCTTGGCCTATGCATCTACTTACCAGGCTCTAATACATCATAAACAACTATTCGAAATAGAAAAGCAATTTGAAATTATAGCAGCATTAAGCGAACTTCCGTACGATGGTTTGCAAAAAGATTTCGCTCTTAACTCGTTTATTTACCAAATATATTGGTTCCTAAATAATCCAAAAGCCCAAGAGATATATCAAATACCCAAATACAAAATTGATTTAACCACCATATTTGGCAAAGAAAATTTACAAGTTCTAAGTTCACATTTTGTCACAATCGAAGAAAAACAAATTGAAAACGAAAATGGGATAACATACCATTATTCTGGGATAAATCATTCTATACAATCTACAGACTATCCTCCCGCAATCGAAGATTTAACAACTTGTAATTACAGCTCACGCTCTGGCACAGCCATCACAGCCATTACTATCCACGACACCGAAGGTAGTTATGCAGGTTCTATCTCTTGGTTTAAAAACTGTGACGCAAACGTGTCGGCTCATTATGTTTTACGATCGTCCGACGGTCAAGTAACCCAAATGGTTTTGGAGTCGAACAAAGCATGGCATGTTGGTTCTGAAAATCCCTATACTATCGGATTAGAACATGAAGGTTACGCCAACGAAACAGGATGGTATACAGATGCTATGTATCAATCTTCTGCAGATCTTGCCCGAGATATCGTACAAAGTGGCTACGGTATTTCACCTTTAAGAGTCGCATACTTTCCTTGGGCTGCCACAACCAATTATAGCGACAACAATACTCCAGGAGAGTGCATAAGAATAAAAGGGCATCAACATTACCCAAACCAAACACACACCGATCCTGGTCAAAATTGGGATTGGGATTACTACTACAAGCTTATCAATATAAGCACAAGCGTTACTACTTTAACAAACGAATCTGGAACTATTACTGACGATGGTGGAACAACAGGAAACTACTCCGACGACCAAAGACAAATTATAAGTATCCAACCCACAAATGCTTCATCTATCACCTTAAATATCCAACAATTCGATATCGAAGACCAATGGGATTATCTTTATATTTATGATGGAAATTCTGTATTCTCAAATAAAATTGGAGAATATACCGCAACAACAATTCCTTCTACCATACAAATTAATGGGCCATCTGTAACAGTCGAATTTAGAGCCGATTGTGCCACAAACAAATCTGGATTTATTATAAATTGGGAAAGTCAAATTATAGATACCGAAGCTCCAACAACACAAATAACTAATATTCCTACTCCTTATGCTACTTCAAACTTTACTGCTCAATTTGTAGATCAAGACCCAAATAACGGCAGTGGTGTCAAACAAAAATTTTATCAAGTTTCCGATTTCGATAATTTACAATGGTCAGCCAACTCTAATCACGGATTTTATAGAGACGATTTTTCAACATTAAATAGCAACTGGAACTTACTTGTAGGAAACTGGTCAGTTCAGAACAACAAATTGCAACAAAATTTAGAGAGCAACTCTAACACTAATATTTATTCAGAGGTTAACCAAAATACCGCCGATTCTTATTTATATCATTTTAATCTAAACATCGATGGTTCGGAAAGTAACAAAAGAGCAGGTTTGCACTTTATGTGCGACGATGCTACTCAAACTAACAGAGGAAACTCATATTTGGTATATTTTAGAGAAAACGATAATCAAATAGAGTTCTTTAAAAGTGATGCTAACAATCTTAGTTCAGAAAAGATTGTAACCTTTGATATCCTTCCTAATCAAGACTACGACATTAAAATTATTTACACCAAAATTAACGGCTTGATAGAAGTATTTATCGACAACACCTTCATTGATTCTTGGCAAGACCCAAATCCTATCCAAATAGGAGATTATATCTCTTTTAGAACGGGTAACTGTATTCTTAAAGTAAATCAATTTTCTATATTAAAAAACAGAAACAATTCAACCTTGATTTCCATAGGTAATACTCTTGATAATGATATTAGATACGAAAATCCAGATGCGTCAACAGCCTCTGGAAATATTCAATCAATCGTTATAGATTCTGCACAGAATATTTCAAGTTTAGTATCTGAAGAAGTTAACGTAAATTTTGACAATACTTTAATCAAGAAAACCGATACTAAAGAATATAAAATCTACCCCAACCCTTTTATCGACCAAATTAGTATTGAAAATATTAATAATAAACCCTATTCAATCCATATTTTTGATATTAGAGGCAAAGAAATTTTGTTCAAAAAAGTTAATTCTAATCAAAAAAATTACACCCTTAATTTATCAACTCAGAACTTATCAAAAGGCATCTATTCCATAAAATTACAAAATAACAGCAATAGTCAGATCCTTCAACTAATAAAAGAATAAAATGAACTTCAAAATTCTCTTTCTATTACTAATAACTTTTATTTTGCTTTTTTCATGCCAAAATCAAACAGAAAATAAAACCACCATCGAAAAAACATATTCCAATCATTCAGAGAAATTAACCGCAAAATCTATGACCGAAAAGCAAGATACCGCTCTAAGTTTTTTTGTACAACAAACCATCGAATCACTAGCAAAAAAAGACTTCGATAAGTTAGCTTCATTAGCTGACCAAAATGGCATCCGTTTTTCTCCTTATGTCAATATTAGCAAAGATGACCTAATTATTTTGTCTTCAGACATTAATAGTATTTCAGACTCAGACTCTCTCCTACATTGGGGTATCTATGATGGTTCGGGAGAAGATATCAAACTTTCTTTTAACGCTTACTTCAAGCGATTTATTTATAGTCAAAATTTTATAGATATTGAGCCCAATTACAACCAAACAAAAGCATCGGGAAACAATATTAATAATATCAAAGAATTTTATCCAAACAGTACTGTTGTTGAATTTTATTTTCCTGGCACAAAGAAATATGAACAAATGGACTGGAAAGCCCTATATTTAGTATTCTCTAAACAAAATCACTCTTACAAACTAAAAGCGATTATCCATAATCAATGGACTATATAATTGCTCTAAGTTTATCCTGCTCTTTTCAATAAAACATCTGATAATAACCACATATTATTCCTTTTATTAACACCAAAGGGTGTTAGCAAGTAACAAAGAGGAAATACCATAAATCATCTATGACGATTTAAAAAAGTAATTTCGTATCTTTGCTATCAAAACAATTTTACACAAATCATGTCAGAATTTACACAAACTGCAGAAAATAGAATTTCGAATTTAATTAATTATGCCATAGAGTTACACTCTGGGAATAATGGTGCTGAACTCATAAAAAAATATCAACCCATTATCGATCAATTAATACCCTCTGATTTAGTTGTCGTTTTTGACAGGTTAATGCAAAAAAACATCGATACCGAAGAACTTAAGTCACTAGCGAACAAGATATTAAATGTTTTCTACAAAAGTATTAACGAGTTTCCTGCAATTACACCAGCAAAAGATTCCTTTTTAGATATTCTAGTACAAGATAATGCTGTTCTCTACAACAAATTAATGAACTTAAAACCTGAAATAAAGCGTTTTAACAAACAGCCTGAACTTCTAGAAACAGAGACATATTTAAAAGAATTATCCAATAAATTTGTAGACCTTCAAACATTTACAAGCCATTATACTCTAAAAGAAAATGCTCTATTTCCTGTTTTAGAAAAAGAATGGAAAGATTATAGATGTGTACAATTAATGTGGTCTTACCACGACGATATTCGGCGAAATTTGAAATGGATTATTGACCATATTCAAGCAGAGGAAATTGATCTAAAGAAATTCAACAGAGCTGTTGGTGATTTGTTCTTTGCAATGTTTGCCATTATTTTTAGAGAAGATAAAATATTATTTCCAACTATTTTAGAAACTATCGACGAAAATATTTTAGTAAATCTATTATCTGCTTTCAAAGATATTAAACTCGCTTATACTGATACTTCATCGCTTAAAATAGATTCTAAAACAGAGACACAAAATCACAATTCCGAAATTAATTTAGGTACAGGTTCTGTAAATATAGAGCAACTAAAAATGATTTTCAATCATTTGCCTGTAGATATTACTTATGTTGATGAAAATGATGAAGTAAAATATTTTTCAACTCCTAAGCATCGAATTTTTCCCCGAACAATTGCTGTAATCGGTCGAAAAGTACACCACTGCCACCCACCAGAGTCTGTACATATTGTCGAGAAAATTGTTGAATCTTTTAAAAATGGAGAAAAAGACGAAGCTGCTTTCTGGATTAAGATGGGAACAAAATTTATTTTAATAAAATATTTTGCAGTTCGCAATGAGCAAGAAAAATATAAAGGCGTATTAGAAGTTAGCCAAGAAGTTAGCGAAATAAGAGCCTTGCAAGGCGAACGCCGATTATTAAATTGGTAATTGATAAATAATGCTCAAAGATATGCTCAGAAGATTTTTTTTAATTATCATCATTTCTATTTTTTCATGGTCGGTTGCTCAAGCACAAAGCAACGGCAGCAAGAGTCAATTGGCATATCAATACTATAAAGATAAAGAATATGATAAGGCAGCCATAATCTACAAAGAGCTTTATCAACAAGCCCAGTCATCTAGTTATCTAAATTATTTGATTAAATGTTACATTGCTGATGAGCAATATACTCTGGCCGAAAAAACACTAAAATCAGAAATTAAGAACCATAGATTCGATGCAGCCTTAAAAGTTCAATTAGGCTCTGTTTATCTAGCTTATGGGGCAAAAGATAAAGCTAATAAACTTTACCAAAAAACAATAGACCAACTTAAAGGAGACACCAGAACTCAAGTAATCGCTCTTGCCAATGCGTTTATTTCGCAAAGAGAGTTCAAATACGCAGAGCAAGCTTATCTGAAAGGGAAGAAGCTTAGTAGAGGCAATTATAGTTATGCTTTTGAGCTCGCCAACGTTTATTACTATTCGCGTAACTATCAAGAAATGATAAACCAATATTTGAATGTTTTGGACGAAAGTCCTCGTTATCTTAAAAGTGTTCAAAACAGGTTGCAATCGACAGTTTACAGACAAGACGATGGTAGCTTAAATGATATTCTTAAACGAGAATTAATTGTCAGAATACAAAAAACAAAAAGCAATTCTATCTTTAGCGAATTACTTATTTGGTTGTATTTACAAGAAAAAGATTTTGCAAAAGCATTTATACAAACAAGAGCTTTAGACAAACGAAACCAAGAAGAAGGCAATAGATTAATTAGCCTTGGAGAACTTACATTTGATAATAAAGATTACGAAACAGCGATTAAGTGTTATGATTATGTACTAAATTTAGGTGAAAAGAAAGCCAATTATTTACAAGCCAAAGTTGGATATATTCTCAGCCTCCAGGCTCAGATTTTAGAAAGTCCCCAACCTAAACAACATCAGATATCTCAACTCAGTGATACTTACCAATCAATACTTAATGAAATTGGAAATGTTCCCGAATCGATTAATATCATCATTAATTATGCTCATATTTCTGCATTCTATGCCGATAGCATCGACAAAGGCATTTCGATGTTAGAAAATCTAATAGATCATAAAGTATTAAATCTAACTCAACAATCCGCAGCCAAATTAGAGTTAGCCGATGAGCTTTTACTTAACAATAATATCTGGGAAGCTACATTATATTATTCGCAAGTTATTAAAGCCAACCCCAACAACGAAATAGGAAACGAAGCACAAATTAAGAAAGCAAAACTAGCCTATTTTTCTGGCGATTTTTTGTGGGCAAAAGGACAACTCGATGTACTAAAAGCCAGCACATCAAAATTAATAGCTAACGATGCCTTTTATTTATCGAGCATTATTACTGATAATATTAAAGATGATACAACAGGCGTTGCTCTTCAAATGTTTGCTCGAGCAGATTTACTACTTTTTCAAAATAATAAAAAGAAAGCTATTACAGTATTAGATAGCCTGATAGAAGAATTTCCCAACCACAGCTTAACAGACGATGTATTATTTAAAGAGGCACAGATATACGAAAGTCTTGGAGAAAAAATAAAAGCTAAGAGTTTGTACCAAAAAGTATTAGATAATTACTATTCCGATATATTAGCAGATAATGCATTAATGGCGCTAGCCAACATCTACTCAGAAGAAGGAAATCCTGAAAAAGCAATGGAACTTTACACTCGTTTATTAGTCGATTTCTCTGACAGTTTTTTCACTACTGAGGCTCGACGAAAAATTGTAGAATACCGAGATTCCTAAAACCCATTCAGTTTCATTGTCACAGTAGGTATAAGTAGTAAGAAACCAATAATAATTAGAATTATCATTAGTGGAGTAATCCACTTTACCCATTTATCATAAGGAATTTTTGCAACGCCTAATACTGCGATTAAAACACCTGATGTAGGTGTTATCATATTGGTGAAACCATCACCAAACTGAAAAGCCATAACTGTAGCTTGTCTCGACACTCCTATTACATCAGAAAAAGGAGCCATAATAGGCATCGTTAAAGCTGCTTTGGCAGATCCTGATGGAATGATAATATTAATAAAGTTCTGTATTACGTACATAATACTAACAGAAGCCACTTTTCCCGTGTTATCCATCCACGATGCTAAACTATGTAGCATTGGATCAATTATTCTTCCTTCTTGCAGGATAATAATAATGCCACCTGCTAAACCTACAATCATTGCTGCCGACATAATATCTTTTACTCCCTCAAGAAAATATTTTACAATCTTATCAGGACTAAAATTCATTGCAATACCAGAAAGAATTCCCATTGCAAAAAACAAGGAAGCAATCTCCATTACATACCACGCATAGCCCATCACACCAACTATTAACAATAATATTGTAATTAACAACAAAGTAAGAATATAAAAATGAACAGATTTACGTAAGCCAACAAAACCAAATAATGCAAAAACACCTGCTAAAATAGGCAATACAGGACCCGAAAAGTTTGAATTTCCTATAGTTAAGGTAGTTTGAAAATAATTTACAGAATAAATAATCAACACTGCCAATACCGTAATATAACTTAGCCAAGCCGATTTCGGAGTGTGATATTCTATCAATTCTGTACTACGCTTATCTTTATCTCTCCAATATTTATCTTCTGAATAAACCAAAGACAGCTCTGGTTTCCTATGCACCTTATGAGCATATCGTAACACGTAAGCAATACCTATTGTATTGATTATTAACCAAGAAAATAATCTAAACTCAATTCCAGAGAACAAAGGCAAATCGGACAAGCCTTGTGCAATACCAATAGTAAACGGATTAAGAATTGCTCCTGCAAAACCTAAACCTGCAGCTACAAAAACAATAGCCACTCCTGTAATAGAATCGTAACCCATAGAAATGGCTAAAGGAACCAAAACAATAATAAAAGCAATCGTTTCTTCACTCATTCCAAATGTTGCACCAAATGTACTAAACATAAGCATGATAAGGGTTAATACAATATTATTTATCCCCAACATTCTTATCCACTTATATTTTTCTAATTTCTTAGTAAACTTTAGAAAAGCAAAAATACCAACATCTATAGAACGACTCTGATTCATTATCCAAAATGCTCCCCCTATCAATAAAATAAATACAATAATATCGGCTTTATCGACAAAGCCTTTAAACAAAGCTGAAAATATTTGCCATGTTTGTGGAGCATTTTCTACATTATGAAAAGAATCTGGAGTAATAATTGTTCGCTCTACACCATTTACCAACACCGTGTTACGCTCATACTCTCCACCTGGAACAAACCATGTAAACATAGCTGAGATTACAATTATTGAAAATATTATTACATAGGTATTTGGAATCTTCTTGAGCATCTGACAGTTTTTTTCGAAAAATAGAAAAATTAATAAGAATGTATGCTGTAAATCTAATTTTTCTTAAGAAAACTTAGATAGTTTTAATTTCTCTAAAACAAATCTTGCTCAGTTCAGTTAGCAATTTATTCAGTTCATCAAAATTTCATTGATAAAGAAACAAACATGTTAAATATTTGCATTCTAAATATTAGAGCTCTGAAAAACAAAATACTACTAGGGTTCATTTCCGCAAGAAAAGAAGAAATTCAAATATAAGCCTTTCAAAAAAGTTCTTTTTGATAAAAGGAAGGCTAAAAAAAAGCAAATCGATAATATTGTAATCGTAGAATTAAAAATATAGAGTTTTTTGTATTTTTAGTATTCTGTTTTTCTGCGCTCGTATGCCTGAATTCCTCCATTTAACTCATAAATATTACTCTCTTATAATAGAAAAAACCACTTGCTATTTCTAACAAGTGGTCTATATTTAACATCAAACTAATTAGGAATTATCCTTTCTTAGCTACATCTTCTAGCATTGCTGTTGTTAATGACTTTGGACGCTCTAAAGCATATCCTAAAGCTCTATCCCAAGTAATATTAGCTAATACACCAATTGCACGACCTACACCAAACATTACTGTATAAAAATCATACTCAGTAATACCATAAAACCACTGTATAACACCTGACTGTGCATCAACATTTGGCCATGGATTCTTAGCTTTTCCTTGTTCAACTAAGATATCTGGAACAACTCTGTATAACATATCAACATACTTGAAGATTTTATCATCTGGCAAGTGCTTCTCACAGAATTCTCTTTGTGAAGCATAACGAGGGTCAGTTTTACGTAAAACTGCGTGACCAAATCCAGGAATAACAGCACCACTATTTAATGTTTCCCAAACAAATTTCTTCATTATTTCTTCAGTTGGTTCAACACCATCTAACTTATCCATAACACCTTGCAACCAACGTAATACTTCTTGATTAGCTAATCCGTGTAATGGTCCTGCTAATGCATCCATACCTCCAGAAAGTGAATAATAAGCATCAGATAAAGTAGAAGCAATTAAATGAGTTGTATGCGCTGATGCGTTTCCTGACTCATGATCTGAATGAAGAATGAAATACATACGAGCAACATCATCATAAGGGGCATCTATACCCATCATTTTAGCAAAATTACTACCCATATCCATTTTAGGATTAGCAATAATATCGCCTCCCTTATATTTATATCTATAAATAAATGCAGCAATTTCTGGTAAACGAGCTAAAAGATCTGTAGAATCTTCGTACATAGTATCCCAAGCATCCATTTTATTAAATCCTTCTTCATAGAATTTAGCAAATTTAGACTCTTTTTGCATTGCTAATATAGCAGTATTGAACATTACCATTGGATGTGACTCTTTTGGTAAAGCTTTAATTACATCAAATACATAAGAAGGAACTTCACTTCTTACTTTAAATTCTTCAACTAACTCAAGAGTTTCTTCCATTGTAGGAATATCTCCTGTTAATAATAAATACCAGAAACCTTCAACGTAAGGATAATCTTTACCTTCTGGTTTTGGAAGTGCTGCCATTGTTTCAGGAATTGTATATCCACGGAAACGAATACCTTCCATTGGATCTAAATAAGAAATATCAGTAACTAAACATCTAACACCTCTTGCTCCACCAATTGCTTGGTCAATAGTTACCTCTCCTACTTTTACGTTACCATGCTCTTTTAAAAGCTTGGTTGTTCTTGGTCTGTGTTCCTGTATTTTTTCATACAGTTTTTTCTTTAAACTTGACATAGTTATAATTTTATATGATTATTTAATATATCTATATGTATATTTTTCTATAAAATTACATATTTTATTGATGTGATAAATATCATATTTAATAAAAAAACAGAAAGCTGTTGCGAAACACAACAGCTTAAAAATAAAGTTAATAATACAACACTACTATTTTATAAATTTAAAATCTGTTCCTAAGAATCTTGCCGAATTTCCTAATTCTTGTTCAATTCTCATTAACTCATTATATTTTGCAATTCTATCGGATCGAGATGCAGAACCAGTCTTAATAAGGCCTGTATTCAATGCAACCGCTAACTGTGCAATCGTTACATCTTCAGTTTCTCCAGAACGATGACTGATTACAGATGTAAAATTGTTTCTAGTCGCTAACTCTACTGCATTAATAGTTTCTGTTAAAGTTCCAATCTGATTCACCTTAATCAAAATCGAATTAGCAGACTTTTGGTCAATACCCATTTGTAATCTTTTTGAATTCGTCACAAATAAATCATCTCCAACTATCTGTACCTTCTTTCCTATAGCCTTAGTTAATTTTGCCCAAGCTTTCCAATCATCTTCATGCAAACCATCTTCGATAGAAAGAATCGGATATTTCTTTGTCCATTCTATCCAATAGTTAACCATATCTTCAGAAGATAATTTTTGATTGACTGATTCTAAATAGTAATGTCCTTCCTTCTCATTATAAAATTCTGAACTTGCAGGATCTAAAGCAATATATATATCTTCTCCTGGTTTATATCCAGCCTTTTCAATTGCTTTAAGTACATATTCAATCGCTTCTTCATTAGATTTAAGATTTGGTGCAAACCCACCTTCATCACCAACATTTGTAGAATGTCCTGCTTTTTTCAACACCTCTTTTAATGAATGAAACACTTCTGTTCCCATTCGTAAAGAGTCTGAAAACCGTTCTGCTTTAACAGGCATTATCATAAATTCTTGAACATCTACCTTATTATCAGCATGAGAACCTCCATTCAAGATGTTCATCATTGGAATTGGTAATGTATTTGCATTAACACCACCAACATATCGGTACAAAGATTGACCAGTAGATATTGCAGCTGCTTTTGCCACAGCTAAAGAAACTCCTAAAATAGCATTAGCGCCTAAATTAGCTTTATTTTCAGTTTTATCAAGCTCAATCATCATAGCATCTATGACAGCTTGATCGCTGATATACTGACCTCGTAGTGCCTCATTCAGGATATTATTTACGTTTGATACTGCTTTTAATACACCTTTCCCTCCAAATCTTCCTTTATCGCCATCTCTTAACTCTACGGCTTCGTGAACACCTGTCGAAGCTCCCGAAGGTACAGCAGCTCTTCCCATTACACCTCTATCAGTGATAACATCAACTTCTACGGTTGGATTTCCTCTTGAATCCAAAATCTCTCTTGCGCTTATTTGTGCAATTTGTGACATAACTATATAATTTTTAAAATAAATTTCTTAAATGTATTGCTCTATAAAAGTAGAAACAAGTTTGATATAAAACAAAAAAGACACTACAATTAAGTAATGTCTTTTTTGTTATCTTTTGAAAAAGATCTCTATTCAGACTTTTTATCTTCTGTAGTTTCCTTCTTTTCTGCTTTTGGCTCGACTTTCTCTTTGGCAACATTTGCCTCTACAACAGAGGCTTGTGTTTTCTTAGCAGAAGGTTTTCTTCTTCTTGTTTTCTTAGCTACTTTTTTAGGTTCGTTCAACATGTTTTCATTGTAGTCAACCAACTCAATAAAACACATCTCTGCGTTATCACCTAAACGATTGCCAGTTCTTAAGATTCTTGTATAACCTCCTGGTCTATCTGCAACTTTAATAGCTACTTCTCTGTACAACTCTGTAACAGCATCTTTATCTCTTAAATATCTAAACACAACACGACGTGAATGTGTCGAGTCTTCTTTAGATTTTGTAATTAATGGTTCTACAAATAATCTAAGAGCCTTTGCTTTTGCTAAGGTTGTATGAATTCTTTTGTGCACTATTAACGAACTAGCCATATTTGCTAGTAACGCTTTTCTGTGAGCACTTTTTCTTCCTAAATGATTAAACTTTTTTCCGTGTCTCATCTCTCAATCACTCTTTGTCAAGTTTATATTTACTTATATCCATTCCAAAATTCAAACTAAGTCTTTCTAATAATTCATCTAACTCAGTTAAAGATTTCTTTCCGAAATTTCTAAACTTGAGAAGATCATTTTTATTAAAAACAACTAATTCTCCTAAAGTATCTACGTCAGCAGCCTTTAAGCAATTTAAGGCACGTACAGATAAATCCATATCAACCAACTGTGTTTTAAGTTGTTGACGCATGTGCAACACTTCTTCGTCAAATTCTTCGTTATCATTTGTATCAGCAGACTCAAGAGAAATCTTTTCGTCTGAGAACAACATATAGTGTAACATTAAAATACGAGCAGCCTCTTTAAGAGCATCTTTTGGATGAATTGATCCGTCAGTTTCAATTCTTAAATTTAGCTTTTCGTAATCTGTCTTTTGTTCCACACGAATATTCTCGATATCGTATTTTACTAACTTAATAGGAGTAAAAATTGAACTAATTGGAATAATTCCTTGTTCTCCAGTATCCACTTTATTTTCTTCTGCTGGACGATACCCTCTACCTTTTTCGATATTGATATCCAACTGTAATTTTACAGTTTTTTCCATATTACAGATTACTAAATCTGGATTAAGAACTTCAAAACCACTTAGAAAATTCCCTAAGTCACCTGCGGTAAAGCTTTCTTTACCAGTTACAGTTACGGTTACTCTCTCTTCGTCGTTATCTTCGATTCTTTTTCTAAAACGAACTTGTTTTAAATTTAAAACAATCTCCGTTACATCTTCGATGACACCGGTAATTGTTGAAAACTCATGATCAACACCTTCAATTTTAACAAAAGTAATCGCATGTCCTTCTAGAGATGACAAAAGTATTCTTCTTAAAGAATTACCTATTGTAATCCCATATCCAGGCTCTAACGGACGGAATTCGAATTGTCCAAATCTGTCGTCCGAATCTAACATTATAACCTTATCAGGTTGTTGGAATGGTATAACTCCCATAGACTTAATTTCTAATTTTTAGAATACAATTCAACGATTAATTGCTCCTTGATATTTTCTGGAATTTCTTCTCTCAAAGGAACATTTAAAAACTTTCCACCATATTGGTCGTTATCCCATTCTAACCAAGAAAACTTGGAATGATTAACGCCTGATAATGAAGCAGAAATAGTTTCTAAGCTTTTTGAACGTTCACGAATTGTGACCATATCTCCAGCTCTAAGTATGTAAGATGGAATATTTACTAAATTTCCATTTACCATTATATGTTTGTGCGATACTAACTGTCTAGCAGCATTACGTGTAGGAGCTATTCCTAAACGAAAAACTGTATTATCTAATCTAGATTCTAAAAGTTGTAGTAATACCTCACCGGTAATTCCTTTGCTTGAAGAAGCTTTATCAAATAAGTTCGCAAACTGACGCTCTAAAATACCATAGGTATATTTAGCTTTTTGCTTTTCTTTTAACTGAATACCATATTCAGAAGTTTTTCTTCTCCTGTTAGCACCATGTTGTCCTGGAGGATTCTTTTTACGTTCAAACGATTTGTCTGCCCCGTAGATTGCTTCTCCAAATTTTCTAGCAATTCTAGTTTTTGGTCCTGTATATCTAGCCATTTTAACTAATTTTTATTATTAAACTCTACGTCTCTTAGGTGGACGACATCCGTTGTGTGGTAATGGTGTTACGTCAACTATTTCAGTAACAACAACTCCTGCCCCATTAATACTTCTGATAGCAGATTCTCTACCAGAACCTGGTCCCTTAACGTAAACTTTAACTTTACGTAATCCTAAATCGAAAGCTGTTTTAGCACATTCTGCAGCAGCAACCTGGGCAGCATAAGGAGTATTCTTTTTAGAACCTCTAAATCCCATTTTACCAGCAGAAGACCATGATATAACTTGACCTTCATTATTAGCCAATGTAATAATGATATTGTTGAACGATGAATGAATATGTGCTTGACCTATTGCTTCAACCTTAACAATTCTCTTTTTTGTACTTTTTGTTTTCTTAGCCATATCTAAATATTATCTAGTCGCTTTCTTTTTACCAGCGATAGTCGTTTTCTTACCTCGTCTGGTTCGAGCATTGTTTTTAGTATTTTGCCCACGTAATGGTAACCCAATACGGTGACGTATTCCTCGGTAACTAGCAATGTCCATTAATCGTTTAATGTTCATTTGTGTCTCAGAGCGCAATTCACCTTCAATTGTGAAATCATCAGAGATGATCCCACGAATGCTTGCAACATGCTCGTCAGTCCAATCTTTAACTTTTATGTTAAGATCAATGTTAGCTTTCTCTAAAATCTTTTTAGATCTGCTATTTCCTATTCCGTAGATATATGTTAACGCGATTAAACCTCGTTTATTATCGGGTATATCTACTCCTGCAATTCTAGCCATATAATGTTAGAAATATTAATTTTTTTGCAAAAATACAAAAATTATCCTTGTCTTTGTTTAAACTTTGGATTCTTTTTGTTAATAACGTACAATCTGCCTTTTCTGCGTACAATTTTGCAGTCAGCACTTCTTTTTTTTACTGATGTTCTTACTTTCATTTTTGATATCTTTATTTGTACCTAAATGTGATTCTTCCTTTAGTCAAATCGTATGGTGACATTTCGACTTTAACTCTATCTCCTGGTAAAATTTTAATATAATACATTCGCATTTTACCAGAAATGTGAGCTGTAATAACATGACCATTCTCTAACTCTACTCTAAACATTGCGTTTGAAAGTGCTTCTGTTATGGTTCCGTCTTGTTCTATAGAAGGCTGTTTAGCCATATTTATAATGTTTTAAGTTTTTCCTCAATAATACTAAAATCAGATAACAATTCTGCTTTTCCTTTCCGTATTGCTATACTGTGTTCAAAATGTGCCGAAGGCATACCGTCTTGAGTTTTGATAGTCCATCCATCATTTTCTTGCATAACTTCTTTTACACCAGCATTGACCATGGGCTCAATAGCTATTGTCATGCCTTCTTGTAATTTCACACCCCTGCCTCTTCTTCCATAATTGGGAACTTCGGGTCTTTCATGCAAATTTCTACCAACACCATGACCAACTAATTCTCTAACTACAGAAAACCCGGCACTTTCAGCATGACGTTGAACAGCAAACCCAATATCACCAATTCTATTTCCACTGACAGCAGCCTCGATACCTTTGTATAAAGATTCTTTTGTTATTGTTAAAAGTCTCTTTTTTTCATCTGAAATTTCTCCCACTCCAAAACTATAAGCCGAATCGCCATGAAATCCATTCATATACACACCACAATCAACAGAAATTAAATCTCCTTCTTGTAATTCATAATTATCTGGTATGCCATGAACAACTGCATCATTAACAGAAATACAAAGTGTATTTGGAAAACCATTATAATTTAAAAAGCCTGGGACGCCTCCATTATCTCTAATGAATTCCTCTGCTCTTTTGTCAAGATCAATGGTTTTGGTTCCAGGAAGAATCATTGAAACTAATTCTGCTTCTGCTCCAGAAACTAATCTGTTACTTAACTTAAGTAACTCAATTTCTTCTTCTGTTTTAAAAAAAATCATTTTATTAATTTAGTATAACCTATATAGATGACCCTTTACTTCTTCCTTTTACTCTACCTGATTTCATTAATCCGTCATAATGGCGCATCAATAAATGACTTTCAACTTGTTGTAGAGTATCTAATACAACTCCAACTAAAATCAATAGTGAAGTTCCTCCGTAAAAATGTGCAAATTGAGTATCAACTCCAGCAATAATTGCAAAGGCTGGTAAAATTGCTACCATAGCTAAAAAGATTGATCCAGGAAGTGTAATCCTAGACATAACAGTATCAAGAAATTCTACAGTTTTTTTACCTGGCTTAACACCTGGGATAAATCCACCATTTCGTTTCATATCATCGGCCATTTGAATTGGATTAACTGTAATTGCTGTATAGAAATAAGTAAACACAACAATCATTAATCCAAAAGTGAAATTGTACCAAAATCCAGTGTAATCGGCAAAAGCTGCAGCAAATCCACTCATACTTTCACCACCAAACCCTGATAACATCATTGGAACAAACATTAAAGCTTGAGCAAAGATAATAGGCATAACACCTGCAGCATTCACTTTTAAAGGAATATATTGTCTTACTCCTCCATATTGCTTATTACCAACTATTCTTTTAGCATATTGTACAGGAATTCTTCGAGTACCTTGAACTAGAGCAATTGTAGCGATAATGATTAATAATAAAATTACAATTTCTACAATTAACATCATTAAACCTCCTGCCCCATTTGAACGGACTGAAAATTCAGCGATAAACGATCTTGGTAATCTTGCAATAATCCCAATCATAATGATTAATGATATTCCATTACCAATCCCTCTATCTGTAATTCTTTCACCCAACCACATAATAAACATCGTTCCTGAAGTTAATATTACTACCGATGAGATTGTAAACCAAATTCCAGAAGATACAAAGGCTGTAGGTGAAAGTTGATAATGTAAATTAGCTAAATAACTAGGAGCTTGAACTAATAAAATAAAAACAGTTAAATATCGTGTAATCTGATTTATCTTATTTCTGCCACTTTCTCCCTCACGTTGTAGACGTTGAAAATAAGGAACGGCAATACCTAATAATTGAACTACAATAGATGCAGAAATATAAGGCATTATTCCCAATGCAAAAATAGAGGCATTAGAAAAAGCACCTCCAGAGAACATATCTAAAAGCCCCATGACTCCACCAGAAGTTTGACTTTTAAGCCCTGCTAATTGTGTAGGGTCAATTCCTGGAAGAACTACAAATGAGCCTAATCTGTAGATTAGTAGGAGACCTAAAGTATATATTATACGCTTTCTAAGGTCTTCGATTTTATAGATATTCTGTAATGTTTCGATAAATCGCTTCATCAGATATTATATTAATAAGTTATTACTGTTCCTTGTTTCTCTTCTATAGCTGCTTTTGCGGATTTAGAGAAAGCATTTGCTTTAACTTCTAATTTTGCGTTTAATGTACCATTACCTAAGATTTTTATCAAATCGTTTTTAGATGCTAGTCCATGTTGAACCATAACATCTTTATCAATAACAGTTAAATTAAATTTTTCAGCAATTATCTGAAGGCTTTCAATGTTGATAGCCTTATACTCTTTTCTGTTTGCATTCTTAAATCCAAATTTTGGAACTCTTCTTTGAAGAGGCATCTGTCCTCCTTCAAAACCGATTTTTTTAGAATAACCAGAACGAGATTTAGCTCCATTATGACCTCTTGTAGATGTTCCTCCACGAGTAGATCCTTGTCCACGACCGATACGTTTTCTATCTTTAGTAGAACCTTCTGCAGGTTTTAAATTTGATAAGTCCATTTTAAACTTCTTTACAATGTTTCAACACTAACTAAGTGTTCCACTTTTTTAATCATACCAAGAATTTGAGGAGTTGCCTCATGCTCTACAGTCTTATGCATTTTTGTCAAACCTAAGGCATCCAAATTTGCTTTTTGTCTCTTAGTTTGGTCAATACGACTTCTAATCTGAGTGATTTTTACTTTTGTCATAATATTTTATATTAACCATTAAAAACTTTATCCATTCCAACACCTCTATGTTGTGCAACGGTATAGGCGTCTCTCATTTCTGTAAGAGCCAGCATTGTTGCTTTAACAAGGTTGTGATTGTTTGATGAGCCTTTTGATTTTGCAAGAATATCTGTAATTCCAACACTCTCAAAAATAGCACGCATTGCACCACCAGCCTTAACTCCAGTACCATGTGCTGCAGGCTTCATCCATACTCTTGCTCCTCCAAAATGAGCGGCTTGCTCATGTGGAATTGTTCCTTTATTTACAGGAATCTTAACAAGATTCTTTTTAGCATCTTCAATACCTTTAGCAATAGCAGTAACAACTTCTTTTGCTTTACCTAGACCAATTCCTACTATACCGTTCTCGTCTCCAACAACAACAATAGCAGAAAAACTAAATGTTCTACCACCCTTTGTTACTTTGGTAACACGATTAATAGCAACCAATCTGTCTTTAAGATCTAAATCTGTTGTTTTAACTTTTCTAATTTCAGACATAATTCAATAAAATTATATAGTTAAACCTGCCTCACGTGCAGCGTTTGCTAATGTTAATACTCTACCGTGAAATAAATATCCATTTCTATCGAAAGTAACTTTATTTATACCAGCCTCTTTTGCTTTTTCAGCAATCATTTTACCTACTAAGACAGCTTGTGCTACCTTGTTAGTATCTTTTAGCGAATCTATTTCCTTACAACGTGACGATGCAGAAACAAGAGTTACTCTTTTTACATCATCGATTATTTGCACAGAAATGTGCTTGTTGCTTCTAAATACAGTCATTCTTGGACTATCTGCAGTACCAAAAACTTTTTTCCTGATTCTTCGCTTTATTTTTAATCTTCTTTGTACTTTTTTATCTGTTGCCATAACTTTTTCTAATTAGCATTAACCAGCAGTCTTACCTGCTTTTCTTCTTAGTTCTTCACCAACAAATTTAACACCTTTACCTTTATATGGCTCAGGTTTTCTAAGTGAACGCAATTTAGCGGCTACTTGACCAATTAATTGCTTATCATGACTATTTAAAGTGATAATAGGGTTCCCTCTTTTAACAGTTTCAGCTTTAACTTTAACCTCTGGAGCAATCTCCAAATAAATAGGGTGGGTATATCCAAGTGCTAACTCCAACAATTGTCCATTTACAGAAGCTTTATATCCAACACCAACTAACTCTTGCTTTGTTTCATACCCTTCAGATACTCCAACAATCATATTGTTAATTAATGAACGATATAAACCATGGTATGAACGTGATTGTTTTTCATCGTTAGCTCTGTTTACGATAACTTCATTATCTTTAATCTCAACAGAAATCTCCTTCTTGATTTCTTGAGTAAGCTCTCCTAATTTGCCTTTTACTGTAACAGTTAGATTCTTAACTTCAACAGTAACGCCTTCAGGAATAGCTATGGGTAATTTACCTATACGTGACATAACTTACTTATTAATATACGTAAAACAATACTTCACCACCAACATTCTGCAATTTTGCTTCTTTGTTAGTCATAACACCTTTTGATGTTGAAAGAACTGCAACGCCTAAACCGTTTAATACGATTGGCATGTTGCTTTGTCCCGCATATTTTCTTAAACCAGGCTTACTTGCGCGTTCAATTTTTTTAATAGCGGATACTTTGGTTTGAGGATGGTACTTAAGAGCAATTTTAATATGCCCTTGAGGTCCTTCGTCAACGAACTTATAGTTCAAAATGTAACCTTTATCAAAAAGAACTTTAGTAATTTCTTTTTTAAGATTTGATGCAGGAACTTCTACCACCTTGTGGCTTGCCATAATGGCGTTCCTTACTCTTGTAAGGTAATCTGCAATAGGATCTGTCATTATAATCTATTTTTATTTACCAACTTGCTTTTCTAACTCCTGGTATTAATCCATTTGAAGCCATTTCTCTAAATACAATTCTACTAATTCCGAATTGTCTCATATAACCTTTTGGTCTACCAGACTCTGAACATCTGTTATGCATACGAGCAGGTGCAGAGTTACGAGGCAAGCGACTAATTGCTTGATAATCCCCTTCTTCTTTTAATTTTGCTCTTTTTTCGGCATATTTAGCAACTAATTTTGCACGTTTTACTTCGCGTGCCTTCATTGATTCTTTAGCCATAACTTAGTTCTTTTTATTGTTTTTAAATGGTAAACCAAATTCTCTTAATAATGCATAACCTTCTTCATCGGTTTTAGCAGTAGTTGTAAAACTAATTTGTAATCCTAAAATTTTGTTTACTTTGTCTAAAACAATTTCAGGAAAAATAATTTGCTCATCAATTCCTAATGTGTAATTTCCTTGTCCATCAAATTTATATTTAATGCCTTGAAAATCTCTTACACGAGGCAAAGCTACAACAATTAATCTTTCAAGAAATTCGTACATTTTATCACTACGTAAAGTAACTTTAACACCGATTGGCACATCTTTACGTAATTTAAAATTCGAAATATCTTTTTTAGAACGAGTTATTAAAGCTTTTTGACCTGTTATTGCCGTAATTTCTTTTACTGCAAAATCAATTAATTTTTTATCAGCAACAGCTTCACCAATTCCTTGGTTAATAACTATTTTTTCTAATCGTGGAATTTGCATTACAGATTTGTAATTGAACTCCTTCTTTAAGTTATCAGTAATTGTTTCCTGATACTTTTTCTGAAATGTAGGTATATATCCCATTACTTAATCTCCTCCCCTGTTTTTTTAGAGTAACGAACTAACTTGTTCTTATCGTTTAACTTACGACCAGTTCTAGTAGGCTGCTTTGTAGCAGGATCTATAAGCATCAGATTAGAAATATGAATTGCAGCTTCTTGCTCAATAATTCCACCTTCAGGGTTAGCCGAATTTGGTTTAGTGGATTTTTTGATCATATTAACACCTTCTACAATAGCTCTTTCTTTCTTAAAAATAACTTCAAGAACTTTTCCTTCTTGCCCTCTAGACTCTCCAGAAATGACTTTTACTAAGTCACCTTTTTTGATATGAAATTTTCTATTCATGATTCTTAAATTATAATACCTCTGGGGCAAGTGAAACAATCTTAGTAAACTGTTTTTCACGTAATTCTCTGGCAACAGGTCCGAAAATACGGGTTCCTCTCATTTCTCCAGCAGCATTAAGTAAAACTACGGCATTGTCGTCGAATCTAATATAAGATCCATCTGGTCGACGGATTTCTTTTTTAGTTCTAACAACAACAGCGGTATATACGGTACCTTTTTTGGCTTCTCCGTTTGGCATTGCACTTTTAACAGTCACAACGACTTTATCGCCTATAGTAGCGTATCGTTTTTTAGTACCTCCTAATACTCTAATTACTAGTATTTCTTTAGCACCACTGTTATCTGCAACATTACATCTTGATTCTTGTTGTAACATGATTACTTAGCTCTTTCAATTATTTCAACTAATCTCCAACATTTATTCTTGCTAATAGGGCGAGTTTCCATAATTTTTACGGTATCACCTATATTGCAATCGTCTTTCTCATCGTGAACAGAATATTTCTTGCTCATTTTCACGAATTTTCCATATTTAGGGTGTTTTACTTTACGACTTACTAAAACAGTAATAGTTTTAGTCATTTTATCGCTAACAACTACCCCAACACGTTCTTTTCTTAAATTTCTTTCCATTGTCTAAAAAATTAAGCGTTCTCTTGTAATTTTCTCGTTTGCAATTCGGTCTTAAGACGTGCAATTGTTCTACGAGATTTTCTTATTAACAATGGATTTTCGATAGGTGAAATGATATGATTAATTTCTAATTTTTCTAAATCATTTTTCTCTATCTCTATCCTCTCAACTATTTCAGCTGTAGATAGCTCTTTTATTTCACTGTTGTTCATGATATTCTAATTTTCAGTGTAATCTCTACGTACAACAAATTTAGTTTTAATAGGTAACTTCTGCGCACCTAATCTTAGAGCCTCTTCTGCAACTTCACGTGAAACTCCGTCAATTTCAAAAAGAATTCTACCTGGACTAACAGGTGCAACGAATCCTTCAGGAGCTCCTTTTCCCTTACCCATACGAACCTCTGCAGGTTTCTTTGTAATAGGTTTATCTGGGAAAATAGTAATCCATACTTGACCTTCACGTTTCATATATCTGGTAATTGCCTGACGAGCTGCCTCAATCTGACGACCTGTAATCCAGTGTTGCTCCAAACCTTTTATACCGAAAGATCCAAAAGATATTTGAGAACCACGTTTGGTGACATTTCTCATTTTACCTTTCTGACTTCGTCTAAACTTTGTCTTTTTTGGTTGTAACATTACTAATTAATTTTAAAAATTTCTGTTCGTTTATCGTCTTCGGTTATGACCTGAACCACGTCGATTGTTATTACCTTTAGGTTTTAACTGTGGAGATAAATCTCTTTTACCGAAAACTTCACCTTTACTAATCCAGACTTTAATACCTATCTGTCCCACTTTAGTAAGAGCCTCAGAATGAGCATAGTCTATATCAGCTCTAAAAGTGTGCATAGGAATTCTACCTTCTTTGTAGATTTCTGCACGTGCCATTTCAGCACCATTTAAACGACCTGAAATTAATATTTTAATACCTTCAGCACCAACTCTCATTGTAGCAGCAATTGCTGTTTTAATAGCACGACGATATGCAACACGTCCTACTAATTGTCTAGCAATGTTTTCTCCAACTAATACAGCATCAAGTTCTGGTCTTTTAATTTCAAAAATATTGATTTGCACTTCCTTTCCAGTAAGTTTCTTCAATTCTTCTTTTAATTTATCCACTTCTTGACCGCCCTTACCAATAATGATACCTGGTCGAGCTGTATTTACAGTAACGGTAACTAATTTTAAAGTTCTTTCAATAATAACTTTAGAAACACTTGCTTTCACTAATCGTGCCTTTAAGTATTTTCTAATTTTATTATCTTCGGCTATCTTATCGGCAAAGTTTTTACCACCATACCAATGTGAATCCCAGCCTCTGATAATTCCAAGCCTATTGCTTATCGGATTTGTTTTTTGTCCCATTATTCAGCCTGATTATTTGTGTTATTATTTAAACTATCTAAGATTAAAGTAACGTGATTCGAACGCTTCTTAATTCTATGAGCTCTTCCTTGAGGAGCTGGTTGAATTCTTTTAAGCACTCTTGCGGAATCAACAAATACTTCTTTAACATATAAGTTGCTATCTTCTATACGTGCATCCTCATTCTTATTTTGCCAATTGGCAATTGCAGAAAGAAGCAATTTTTCTAATCTAATAGACGCTTCTTTAGGACTAAAACGTAATAAATCTAGAGCACGATTAACTTCCGCACCTCTAATTTGGTCAGCAACCAAACGCATTTTTCTAGGCGACGTCGGACAGTTGTTTAATTTTGCAATATACAATGTCTTATTCGCTTCTTTTATTTTGTTCGCTCTTTCTCTTTTTCTTGCACCCATTTTAAATCTGTTTTATCAAATTTTATCTTTTCTTTTTACTACCCGCGTGACCTCTAAAGGTACGAGTTGGGGCAAATTCACCAAGTTTGTGTCCAACCATCATTTCTGTAACATAAACAGGAATAAATTTATTTCCGTTATGAACAGCGATAGTTAATCCTACAAAATCAGGAGATATCATTGAACGACGCGACCAAGTTTTGATAACAGACTTCTTGCCTGCTTCTTGCATTTCTAAAACTCTTTTTTCGAGCTTGAAATCGATAAATGGTCCTTTTTTTAATGATCTAGCCATACTAATTCAATTATTTTTTCCTTCGTTCTAAAATATACTTGTTAGAAGCTTTCTTCTTGTCTCTAGTTTTGAAACCTTTAGCAGGCATACCATTTCTAGATCTTGGATGTCCTCCAGAAGATTTTCCTTCTCCACCACCCATTGGGTGATCGACTGGATTCATCACAACTCCACGTACTCTTGGTCTACGACCTAACCAACGGGAACGACCCGCTTTTCCTGATCTTTCAAGAGCGTGATCGGAATTAGACACAGTTCCGATTGTTGCTTTACAAGTAACAAGTACCTTACGAGTTTCCCCAGAAGGTAATTTAATAATCGCATATTTCCCCTCACGTGATTTCAATGATGCAAACGCTCCGGCGCTTCTTGCTAACACAGCCCCACGACTTGGGTTCAATTCAATATTATGTATTATAGCTCCCAAAGGGATATCTGCTAAATACAAAGAGTTTCCTACATCTGGGGTAGCTGACTTTCCAGCCATTATTTCTTGTCCCACTGTAAGACCATTAGGCGCGATGATATATCTCTTTTCACCATCCGCATACACTACCAATGCAACACGAGCGGATCTGTTAGGATCATACTCAATTGTTTTCACAGTTGCTTTGATATCTTCCTTGTTTCTTTTAAAGTCGACAATACGATACATTTGTTTGTGGCCTCCGCCCAAATATCTCATTGTCATCCTTCCCTGATTGTTTCTACCTCCTGAACGTTTCTTAGGAGCTAATAAAGATTTCTCTGGAGTCGATGATGTAATCGCCTCTTGTTTATTAACTACTTTGTGTCTCTGTCCTGGGGTTACAGGATTTAATTTTCTTACTGCCATGTCTTATTTTAGATACTGCTGTAAAAATCTATCTTATCACCTTCGATTAGTGTTACGATAGCTTTCTTATATGAAGAAGTTTTTCCGTCTTGTACTCCAGACTTAGTAAACCTTCTTTTCAATTTTGGGCCATAATTAAGAACATTTACTGACGATACTGTAACGTCATACATTCCTTCTACGGCTTCTCTTATTTGAAGTTTATTTGCATCTTTTTCAACTACAAATGCATATTTGTTCAAATTCTCGCTAAGACTATTCATCTTTTCTGTAACGATAGGTTTCTTTAAAATTCCCATTTCGATAGTCCTCCTTAATTAAAAATCGTATTTAAAACGTCGATTGACTTCTCTGATAAGAGGACATTCGATGCTTTAGCGATTTTGTATGTTGATAATTCTGAAACAGTTACAACATCAATATATTGTAAATTTCTAGCAGACAAATATACATTTTTATTTGCTTCTGTAGTAATTAATAATGATCTTCTGTCATTTAGTTTCAACTTATCGTTAATTTCAATCATTTTTGAGGTACTTGGTACTTCAAGATTAAAATCTTCGAATATCTTAATTTGATTATCTTTCAATTTATATGAAAGAATAGATTTACGAGCTAATTGCTTAAGTTTTTTATTAAGTTTGAAATCATAATTTCTTGGTCTTGGACCAAATACACGACCTCCACCTCTAAAAACTGGTGACTTAATACTACCTGCACGAGCTGTTCCTGTACCCTTTTGTTTTTTAATCTTTCGAGTACTTCCTTTAATTTCGCCTCTTTCTTTAGATTTGTGTGTTCCTTGTCGTTGATTTGCCAAGAAATGTTTAACATCTAAATAAATCGCATGATCATTAGGCTCAATTGCAAAGATATCATCAGATAGAGTTATCTTTCTACCTGTGTCTTTTCCTGAAATATTATATACTGCTAATTCCATTAATTCTCAAGTATTACGTATGAACCTTTAGCTCCTGGAATAGAACCTTTAACTAGAATAACGTTTTTCTCTGGCATTACTTTAAGAACTCTTAAATTAAGCATCTTAACTCGATTTCCACCCATTCTACCTGCCATTCTCATTCCCTTGAATACTCTAGAAGGATATGAAGATGCTCCAAGTGATCCTGGTGCTCTTAATCTGTTATGCTGACCATGTGTTGCATCGTTAACTCCTTTAAAGTTATAACGTTTTACAACACCTTGAAAACCTTTTCCTTTTGATGTACCTACAACATCTACCCAAGAGTCTTCTTGGAAGATATCAACTGTAATAGTATCTCCTAATTTATGCTCTTTATTAAAGCTTTTAAGCTCAACAAGCATTCTCTTTGGAGTGGTTTTGGCCTTTTTAAAATGGCCCATCATAGCTTTAGTCTCGCTCTTTTCTTTCTTTTCATCGAAAGCAATTTGAACAGCCTCGTAGCCATCTGTCTCAGCTGTTCTAACCTGTGTTACAACACAAGGTCCAGCCTCAATAACGGTGCATGGAATATTTTTCCCATCGGCCCCGTAAAGCGAAGTCATTCCGACTTTCTTTCCTATTAATCCTGACATAATCTTTTCAGATAATTAATTTTTAATTAAACTTTTATCTCTACTTCAACACCACTTGGTAATTCCAGTTTCATCAAGGCATCAATTGTTTTTGCCGATGAACTGTAAATGTCAAGCAATCTCTTGTATGTTGAATACTGAAATTGTTCTCTTGACTTTTTGTTTACGAAAGTAGAACGTAATATTGTAAAAATTCTTTTGTCTGTTGGAAGTGGAATTGGTCCACTAACAATAGCTCCTGTAGTTTTTACAGTTTTTACGATCTTCTCAGCTGATTTATCAACCAAATTGTGATCGAAAGACTTAAGCTTAATTCTTATTTTTTGACTCATAAAAATTATTATTATTTATCTCCGTTAATAATCTCATCCGCAAGTCCCGAAGGAACTTCTGCATAATGGCCAAACTCCATTGATGAAGTTGCACGACCTGATGTAACAGTTCTTAAAGCTGTTACATAACCAAACATTTCTGATAATGGGACATCAGCTTTTACAATTTTAGCTCCTCCTCTATCATCCATTCCTTGAATTTGTCCTCTACGTCTGTTAAAGTCAGCGATTACATCACCCATAGACTCCTCTGGAGTTACTACTTCAACATTCATTATAGGTTCTAATAAAACAGGCTTAGCTTGTTTAGCTGCTGTTTTAAAAGCTTGTTTAGCACATATCTCAAACGATAATTGATCCGAATCCACAGGATGAAATGAACCATCTTTCAAGGTTACTTTAAGGCTTTCTACAGGATATCCAGCTAAAGGTCCATTAACCATAGCAGCTTCAAATCCTTTTTCTACTGATGGAATAAATTCTTTAGGAATTCTTCCTCCTTTAACCTTATCTATAAATTGTAGTCCTTCAGTATCAGCATCTGCTGGTCCTAATTCGAACAAAATATCAGCAAATTTACCTCTACCTCCAGATTGCTTCTTGAAAACTTCACGACCATCAAATACAGCTTTTACCGTTTCCTTATATGCAACCTGAGGTTGTCCTTGATTACATTCAACGTTAAATTCTCTTTTTAAACGATCGATAATAATATCAAGGTGAAGTTCACCCATTCCAGATATTACTGTCTGTCCAGAATCATCGTCAGTTTTCACAGTAAAAGTAGGATCTTCTTCAGCTAATTTAGCTAACCCAGTTCCCATTTTATCCATGTCTTTCTGAGTCATTGGCTCTACTGCTATTCCTATTACAGGATCAGGAAAATCCATGGATTCTAACTGAATCGGTTCTTTTCCAACATATAAAGTATCGCCAGTTCTAATATCTTTAAATCCCACAGCAGCACAAATATCTCCTGCTTCAACTTTATCGATTGGATTTTGCTTATTAGAGTGCATTTGGTATAAACGAGTAATTCGTTCTTTTTTGCCTGTTCTTGCATTAATAATAAAAGAACCGGCATTTAATGTTCCTGAATATGCTCTAATAAAACATAAACGACCAACAAAAGGGTCCGTAGCAATTTTAAAAGCTAGAGCTGAAAAATCAGCATCGTTATCTGCTTTTCTAGTTACTTCTTCGCCATTATCTGGATTAGTTCCTTTTGTATCGGCAATATCTAGAGGACTAGGCATATAAGCAATAACAGCATCTAGTAAACGCTGCACACCTTTATTTTTAAATGCAGTACCCAATAACACAGGAATAATTGTCATTTCCATAACTGCATTTCTAATAGCAGTCATTAACTCCTCCTCTGTAATTGAATCAGGATCATCAAAGAATTTCTCCAATAATGCATCATCAGACTCTGCAACAGCCTCAATCATAGAAGCTCTCCATTCCTCCGCCTGTTCTTTTAAGTCATCGGGAATTTCAATAGTCTCATAAGTTGAACCTAAATCAGCTTCCTCAGGCCATACAATAGCCTTCATTTCAATTAAGTCTACGACTCCCTTAAAATTTTCTTCTGCTCCAATTGGAATTTGAAGAGGTACAGGATTTGCTTTTAACTTTTCTTTGATTTGTGACACAACACCAAAAAAATCTGCTCCAGTCCTATCCATTTTATTAACAAAACCCATACGAGGGACATTGTATTTATCGGCCTGTCTCCAAACCGTCTCCGATTGAGGCTCAACACCACCAACAGCACAAAATACAGCAACAGCTCCATCAAGAACACGTAAAGAACGTTCTACCTCAACGGTAAAATCTACGTGACCAGGAGTGTCAATAATATTAATTTTATGTGATTGATCTTTATATTTCCAAAATGTAGTAGTTGCAGCAGATGTAATAGTTATACCTCTTTCCTGCTCTTGCTCCATCCAGTCCATTGTAGCTCCACCATCGTGAACCTCACCTATCTTGTGAGTTTTACCTGTATAATACAATATTCGCTCGGTAACTGTTGTTTTACCAGCGTCAATGTGAGCCATTATACCAATGTTTCTTGTGTATTTAAGATTTTTATTCATTCTTCTCCTACTCTTTTAGAATCTAAAGTGTGAAAATGCTTTATTGGCTTCAGCCATTTTATGCATATCTTCTTTTTTCTTAAATGCTCCACCCTCTTCTTTAAACGCCGCCAAAATTTCCGCTGCCAACTTTTCACTCATTGAACGGCCTGAACGTTTTCTTGAATTTAATATTAAGGCTTTCATTCCTAATGTTACCTTTCTAGTTGGTCTAACTTCCATTGGCACTTGGAATGTTGCCCCACCTACTCTACGACTCTTAACCTCTACATGTGGAGTAACATTTTCTAATGCTTTTTTCCACAAGTCTAATGGTGCAATATCGTCTTTATTTTTGTCGGTAACGATATCCATAGCTCCATAAAAGATTTTATACGCAGTATTCTTTTTACCATCCAGCATAATATTGTTAACAAACTGTGTTACCAATATATCTCCAAATTTTGGATCTGGAAGTAAATGTCTCTTCTTTGGTTTCGACTTTCTCATTTTCTAACTTTATTAATATTATTATTTCTTAGGTTTCTTAGTACCATACTTAGAACGTCTTTGTGTTCTTCCGTCTACTCCAGATGTATCTAAAGCTCCACGAACTATATGATAACGAACCCCTGGCAAGTCCTTAACACGACCTCCTCTAATTAAAACAATAGAGTGCTCCTGAAGATTGTGACCTTCTCCCGGAATATAAGCGTTAACTTCCTTACCGTTTGTTAATCTAACCCTCGCAACTTTTCTCATTGCTGAGTTAGGTTTCTTAGGTGTTGTTGTGTAAACCCTTACACAGACACCTCTTCTTTGAGGACAAGCATCCAAAGCTTTTGAATTGCTCTGTTCGATTGTTCTCTTTCTTCCTTTTCTTACTAACTGTTGTATTGTTGGCATATCTTATAATACTGATTATTATCCAATAACATTTTTACAAATGGTTTGCAAAGTTAAGAATTATTTCCAATTATCAACACTCTCTTGTTAATATTTTTAATATAATCTTTTAACAACGCCGTTTCATTTATAAATATCTGATACTAAAAGAGATTTCTGACAAATCACAATCTAAAGTTAAGATTTACAGGAAACCTCTTTTATTTTTTTCTTTGGTCGGTTTACTGAATTACTAACTTCTGAATATACGTCCCAATTCTAACAAAATAAATTCCATTTTCAAACTCTTCTACAGGAATATTAAGCTCAGAATTTGAAGTATTAATTTCTTTTATAAGTTTACCTTGAATATTGTATATTTTAATTTCTTTAATAGATGTATTCTTGTTTCTAAATTTTACAATAAAACTACTATGAGCGGGATTAGGATACATCCAAAAACGATATTTATTTCGAATTCTTTCTTTGACTGATGAATTTCCATTTGACGCTGTTAAAAGAATATCGTCTATTTGCCAAGAGCGAGAACCAGAATTTTCATCAGAAGTATATTTAAAACCAATTCTTACATTTGCTCCTACAATTTGGCTTAAATCTATGTTCTCTGATGTTTCCCAAATATAATCAGATGTATTTGAAAGGTGAAATCCTGTAATTTCTGTCCAATTTGATATATTGGGATCTGTTCCCTCAGCATAGTCTGCCGAGTAATACACATGCAAATCATTACCTGTATATTTCCCTGAGGTCCAAAAAGTTAAATTTTCTGCATTTAGTTCATCAGCAGAAAAAGATGGAGAAATAAGCCAATCCTCATTTTCTACGGTTGTACTATTATTATAATCGTAACCAGACATATGTCCATAATATGTGTTGTTATGACCATATGTATTAGTAGAAATATCCCAAAAACGATCTGGGTCAGTAACTGAGTACTGTGTCCATCCACCAGATGTTAAACTTTGATCGTCGAAGGTTTTGTTGAATACTGTAACAGGGGCTGAAGATGTTCCAAATATCATTTGCATACTAACAGGCAAATGGTCAGACATATTATATAAGGCGTTGATAACATTTGTTGGAGCCGAATTATTTGTTCCATCGATTAAAGCATCGTTAAAATGATTACCATCTTGACCGATTGTTTCGTATGAATTAGATAAAAACCTAATTTCATTATTTCCTTCTTTTATATCTTCGGACATCAAAATAAAGTCAAACCTATCGTCTAAGCCTCCTGTAACAAAACAGTCTCCAGAGGTATGAGTGGCTTGTGAGTGGACGTCGGAAAAGCTATAATTATTACTCCAATCACCAATTCTATTTGCGGGGTCGTAAAATGCAATACTAGTATTGTCTGGATTTATTAGATTTTGAAAAGCCTGTTCAGAACTTGAATATAAATTCAAATCACCCATAAAAATATAATTTCCTGGGCTTTGTCCGTTAATATAATTCATTACAGCTTGTGTTGCATCGGCTCTTTTACCTGCTGATGTAGCATCGTTACTAGCTTTAAGATGTGCTGATATTACTGTTATTTCTGTAGATGTTGGCAAATACACTAAATGAAAAACATCTGTCTGACGAGGATCTGCATTAATATTAACTTGAGATGACAAACTAAATTTATCGGAATTATAATATAACATATTTACCGAATATGAACCTGATAAAGTAGCATGTTGCCAATGCGTTACCCCATTAATATTCAATACATTATCCATTAAATAATTAACATCTGCAAGCGAAGCATCCATTTCGTTAACACTAAGCAAATCTGGTTTAACGTATGCTAAAATAGTTTGTAAGTTCGTATTCTTATTGTCGATATTATTGTTTGTACTATTACAATCATAGACATTTTTACCATAATATAACAGGTTATACTGCATTAACTTTAATGTATCTTGAGCTGTGCCCAATACAGATAAACTTAGGACAAATCCTATTACTAATAAATTCTTTTTAAACATTGCGGTGTGTTTTGTTTGAAATTTCTCCTAAAAATTTAGGGCAAGCAAAGTTACGATATTATTTTAATAAATTGATAACTTTTTCTTTATACCCAAAAAAGGAGCCTTCATAAGTAAGGACTCCTTTGTATTAAAAATGTATTATTTCTACTTATTGATAGAATATTCTACGCCAGTTATTTTAGAAAGTTTTGTGATAAATTCTTTATTTATCTCTACTGTAAAACTTTTAGAATGCATTGGAACTTCAGTTTGTGTTTCATCGTCCCAGATTAAAAAGTTAAGATTTACATTTCCTGGATACGCTTGAATTATATCATGCAAATCCTCAATTAGTTTATCATCTAAATCCGTCAATTTAATTTTAAAAAGAATCGATTTTAATATCTGCCCTTTTTTATTGTTCATTAAATCCATAGTCGATGGATTAAAGAAATACATAGCATCTCTTCCTTCTGGCGACCAACTAACTACCTTTCCCGAAACAAATAAAACAATATCTTTTGTGAAAAAACCTTTTTTATCTAGATAACCATCTCTTGCACTCATACGCAATTTATAGGATCCATTAAAATCTTCTAAAGTCATATACCCAACAGGATTTCCTTTTTTATCGAGGGTATGTTCAACATTGGTAACAAATCCACAAATTTTGATTTCTTGACCATTTTTTGATGAGAGATCCATCATTTCTTTAAGTGGGACAAACCCCCCATTCTCAATTTCGTATCGAAACTCATCTAAAGGGTGTGCCGATAAATAAACACCAATATGATCACGTTCTTTTTCTAGCTTGGCTATTGTAGACCATTCCTCAGCTTCAGGAACTACAGGGTTCTCGACTGCAATAGCATGTTCTTCACCAAACAAGCTTAGACTTGTATCAGAAGATTGGTTCTGAAAACTATTTCCAAAACTTATTAATTTCTCGATAAAAGTACGCCCGTCTTGCTCAACAAACATTTGCTCTCTCGAAATATCTTCAAAGCCATCAAACCCCCCAGCATACGCCAAAGCCTCGATATTTCTTTTATTAACAGAGGTTAAATTAACACGTTTTACAAAATCAAAAATGTTTGTAAATTCTCCATTTTTGTTTCGTTCATCAATAATATTGTCAACAGCAGATCCACCAACCCCTTTTATTCCTTGCATTCCAAAACGAATAATTCCATTTTTATCAACCGTGAAATTTCTATGACTATAATTCACATCGGGGCCAGCGACTTCTAATCCCATAGCCCGACATTCGTCCATAAAAAAAGTAACTTTGGTAATATCTGAAAGATTCCGACTTAATACCGATGCCATAAATTCGGCAGGGTAATGCGCTTTTAAATAGGCTGTTTGATAAGATACATAGGAATAGCAGGTGGCATGAGATTTATTAAATGCGTATTTTGCAAAGGCCTCCCAGTCTCCCCATATTTTATCAATAGTTTTATCAATATTTTGATCTAATTCATTACATTCTTTTACAAATTGTTCGTTGGCTTTACAACCTTTGATAAACTCAACTTTAAGCTTATCCATCATCTCTATAATCTTCTTACCCATTGCTTTACGTAAAGTATCAGATTGTCCACGCGTAAAGCCTCCAAGAAGTCGAGAAAGTAACATGACCTGCTCCTGATAAACTGTAATACCGTAAGTTTCCTCAAGGTATTTTTTCATCATTGGCACATCATAAATAATTTTTTCTTCACCGTGTTTACGTTTAATGAAACTCGGAATATACTCCATTGGGCCAGGACGATATAAAGCATTCATCGCAATTAAATCTTCGAAACGAGATGGTTTCAAATCTTTTAAATGCTTTTTCATTCCATCGGACTCGAACTGAAATAAACCTGTGGTCTGTCCACTTGCATATAATTCATACGTTTTAGAATCCTTAAGAGGAATTTTATCAATATCTATATCTATGCCTTTTGATAATTTGACATTCTCAACCGCATCTTTAATTATAGAAAGGGTTTTTAAACCCAAAAAGTCCATTTTAAGTAAGCCAATATCCTCAACATGTTTTCCGTCGTATTGGGTAACATAAGTCAGTTCAGAATCTTTTGCTGTACTAATTGGCACATACTTTTCTAAATCGTCTGCTCCAATAATAATTCCGCAAGCATGTGTACCTGTATTTCGAACTGAACCTTCTAGAACCTCCGCAAATTTTAATACTTCTGCCGCTTCCCCAGTCGAATCTTTAATTTTTTTAAGTTCTTTAACCTCGGCAAAAGCTTTTTTTAGTGTTGTGCCGGGAGCATCTGGTACTAATTTCTGCAAAACAGAAGTCTCTGATAAAGGATATTCTTGTACACGTCCTACATCACGAATAGAGGATTTAGCAGCCATAGTACCAAAAGTTACAATATGAGCTACGCGTTTCTCTCCATATTTATCTACAACCCATTTTAATATCTTTGCTCTTCCATCATCGTCAAAATCAATATCGATATCGGGCATTGATATTCTGTCTGGATTTAAAAAACGCTCGAACAGTAAATCGTATTTTATTGGATCTATTTCTGTAATCCGCATGCAGTAAGCCGCTGCAGAACCCGCAGCAGAACCACGTCCAGGACCGACTACTACGCCAATTTTTCGAGCTGCTTTTAAAAAATCCCAAACGATTAGAAAATAACCTGGAAATCCCATTTCTCTAATTACTCCTAACTCAAAATCGAGTCGCTCTTTTTGCTCCTCATTTACTTCTCCCCAACGAAATTTTGCACCTTCATAAGTTACTTTTGTTAAATAATCGGCTTCAAATTTTACACGTAATACTTTTTCGAAGCCTCCTAATTTATCAAATCGATTTTTCTTTTCTTCATCAGAAATATCACTTTTAAAGAATTCTTTTATTAATGTTTCTTCATTATATTTTTTTCTATAATCATCAATATCACCAAATTCTTTAGGGATCTCAAACTCAGGCATTAAAGGGGCTCTATTTAAACCGTACTCTTCTATTTTATCAACAATCTCATTCGTATTAATAATAGTTTCGGGAACATCAGAAAATAATTTTTTCATTTCTGCTTGCGTCTTCATCCATTCTTGCCCAGTATATTTCATACGGTTAGTGTCGCTCAGAAATTTCCCTGTACTAATGCATAATAAACGTTCTTGTGCGGCAGAATCTTCAGGTTCAACAAAATGAACATCGTTAGTTGCCACAACCTTTATATCGTGTTCTTTTCCTATTTGTAGGATTTTCTGGTTAACAAAGACTTGATCGTTATAAATCTTAGCATCCATTTCTGAATCTCCTGATTGATGGCGTTGTATTTCCAAATAAAAATCTTCGCCAAAAATTTTCTTATACCACAACGCAGCCTCAACAGCATCTTCATATGTTTGATTCATAATCTTTTGAGGAATTTCTCCTCCCAAACAAGCCGACAATATTATTAATCCCTCGCTGTATTGCTCCAAAAGATCCTTATCAATTCTATGTTTATAGTACAATCCTTCTAACCAAGCTTTAGAAATCATCTGAGTTAGATTTGAATATCCGATTTGGTTTTTCGCCAAAATCACCAAATGCCAACCACTTTTATCTTCAGGACCTTCCTTTCTGTGCATCCCTCTATGAGCAACATATGCCTCGCAGCCTAAAATTGGTTTTACACCCTGACTAATTAAAGTTTTATGGAATAACTTAACCCCAAACATATTCCCATGATCTGTAATAGCAACAGCTTTCATCCCATCTTTAGCCGCTTTTTTGGCTACTGCCCCAATTTCTGATGCTCCATCGAGCAAAGAATATTGAGTATGTAGATGTAAATGTGTAAAATTCACATTGTCTAATATAGTAGAATCAACTTCCTTCTTAATAGATAAAGTTTGTATTTCAGCATCAACTTCTTTTCCTATCTCCCCATGCAAATCGTTAGAATTATAAGGCTGAGTATCCAAACCAATGGGTTCTATTGGTCGTGGATTATTTTTTCGAAACACTTTTAAATCGTCTTCCGAAATATTTAAGCTCTTAATTGGTATCACCTTTAGGCGAATCATTTCGAGAAAACAACGAGCAGTAGCTTCAACATCGGCTGCGGCATTATGTGCCTCTGCAAACTCAACTCCAAATAATTTTTTGTGCAACTCACCTAATTTAGGCCATTTATATCCACCACCACGCCCCCCTGGCAGTTTACAGAAATTTGTTCCATCGTCTTTGGTATCAATAATTCCTAGTTCTGACAATCGAGTTGTCATAGCTTTACGGTGAAATTCAGCTCCTATTATATTATTATCGAAACTAATGTTATGACCTACGACAAACTGAGATAGTTCTAATGCTTTATTAAATTCGTTAAGTACAAAATCGAGAGCAACACCTTGCTTTTCTGCTCGCTCGGTTGTAATACCATGTAGCTTAACTACTGCATACGGAATAGAATAACCCTCTGGCTTAATGATATAATTTTTCACCTCAACTAAGCCGCCTTTAATATCGTGAATTTGCCATGAAATCTGAACCATTCTTGGCCAGTTATCGGAGTCGGTAATTGGGGCATTCCAATTCTTTGGTAAGCCCGTGGTTTCGGTATCGTAAACTAAATACATATTACTGATATTAAGAAGATTATAAAAAGCCCTTTATATTTCTTGGGTGTTGATAAAAATAAGAGATTTGATGGTCAAAACCTGTCGTAATGAAAAAAATATTTATGAATTTTATTAACACATCTTATCTCAATTTTGTAAAACATTAAATAAATTTTAAATATAAAAGTTTGGACTCAAAAGAAATCCATTCCCCTATAATATTGTAAATTTGTTAGATGAATGGAAAACAAAATTCGGTTATTAGTTTACAAGAATTACAGTCGGGAATAAAAGAAGCTCTTCAGTTTAATTTTTCTGATTATGTTTGGGTGCATGCCGAATTAAACGAAGTCAATATTGCTAGAAATGGACATTGCTACATTGAATTAATCGAAAAACAGAATAACCAAATTGTAGCCAAAACTCGTGCAACTATTTGGAATTTTACATTTCGTATGCTTAAACCTTATTTCGAATCGGCAACGGGTTATGAATTTACATCTGGAATAAAAGTATCGCTTAAGGCTATTGTTGAATTTCATGAGGTTTATGGTTTGAGTCTTAATATAAAAGATATTGACCCCAATTTTACGGTTGGTGATGTAGAATTACAAAAACGAAGAATAATTAATCAGCTCGATGACGATGGAATTTTGGACATGAATGCCGAGTTAGGATTACCTTTAGTTATTCAAAATATTGCCGTTATTTCCTCGCCAACAGCAGCGGGTTATGGGGACTGGAAAAATCAGATTGATCAAAATATTCAAGGATTTCGATTCAATTACAAACTGTTCGAAGCCAAGATGCAAGGTCAAGATACTGGGGCTTCTGTGATTTCTGCGTTGGATAAGATTTATGAAAAAGAAGCTTTGTTCGATGCGGTAGTAATTATTCGTGGTGGAGGTTCAAAAATGGATTTAGCGGGCTTCGATGATTACGACTTAGCTGCAAATTTGGCTCAATTTCCTCTACCTATTATTACAGGAATTGGACACGAACGAGATGAGTCTATCGCTGATATTGTTGCACACACTTCACTCAAAACACCCACAGCTGTAGCCGATTTCTTAATTGATAATTTAGCTTCTTTCGAAGAAAAAATAAATAGGACCAGCAATAATATCGTAAATCTCGCCAAAGAAATGTTAGAAGGCCATAATCACGAATTAGAAATGGCGATACAGAATTTACATCAAAATACAAAATTTACTCTAAAACGAAATAACGATATTCTATATCATTCTACAAAACAGATTCTTAGAGAAACCCATAGCTATAATATATTTGCACAAGAAAAACTAAACCATTTTTCGGAAAAACTAAGCTACGAAAGCCTAAGAATTATTCGCCGAAGAAAAGAATATATTAAAGAAATTCAAGTCCCTATCCCACAAAAAATCTCGGCCATTGTTTTGCGCCAAGAAAGACGTATCAACCATTTGAATCAACTAAATAATGCTTTAAATCCTAAACATGTAATAGAAAGAGGTTTTGCTATTATTGAACAAGCTAATAAGATTGTTAGTTCTATTAAAAAGATTCAAAAAGACCAAGAGATCAAGATTATTATGAAAGATGGAGAAATATCAGTGCTAAAAGAATAATTAAGATTTCAGATTAATATTCTAAAACAAGTCTTAATATTCCTACAAACGCATTATTAATTTTGCCTTCTGTACCTGGATTAATAACATATTGCAAATCTGGGTGTATAGAAAAATATTTATTTATTTTTGCCTGATAACTAAATTCTATAACTGTTTCATTTTTAATATTAAACCTATTTTGATTTTTCCAAGAATCGTTTAAAATATTAACACTTCCAAAGGCTAAAACTAAATTATCGTCATTTCTCTCTTTAAAAATCCCTTTGTAATGAATACCGAAAGAATAATAATAATCAACAACACTGTTTTTGCTTGGAGCAATACCTATTTGTGTAAAAATTCCCAACCCTTGAGATTTATCCTCGGTTTCATTAAAAATCCTTTGGTCTAATATTCCATAAAACCCATAATCAGAATCATTGGTATGAAACCATGCCCCTATCTTTAATGATGTGTTTAAATTTGTTTCTATTTCGTTTAAAAAACGGAATTCAACCACAGACATTAATCCCTCTGAGGGGTCTAATCGTGGATCTAAAGAATTTGGATTAAATTCTTGAGTACCAGGATCGCCATCGTATAAACCTGTAGCTACTACTAATTGATCTGAAAGTTTGAGATTTAAGATGACTCCTAAAGTTGCCACAGGAAATATTGATACAGGAACATTAGCAGAAATATCTGGTTGAATTCCAAACGAACTATTGATAAGAGTTGAACCAAATTCTGTCGACGAAAACTCCGAATTAAAATCGTGCTGACCAATTAAGAATGAAAAACTTCTAAAGTTCTGTTGATACCACAACTGGTACAGTCGGGTATTAGCTTCTGCTTCAATATTATCAACCCCTTGAATATCACCAATATATTGCGACAAAGAACATCCGTGGTTATTTAATATATAGGCAAAAAATTGTCCCCCTTTCCACCAATTCGCATTTTCGGTATCGAAAGAAACGGTTAAATCTAAGTTTCCTAAGTATGCGTTATTCTGTTCCAACCCTCCCTTTATATTTCTAGCAAAATCGGCCGTATAAGCGGCATTGAAAGTGAGTGTTTTTTGAGCATGAACACTTTCCGAGGTCAGTAAAATTAAGGAGACCCATATCAAAAAATAAGGTTTCATATATTTATTTAGTTTTATTAATTATTTATCTTACAAAGATATTTATCGAATCATTAGCTATCAATCGCAATAATTAGGGATTTTTTATTTTCTAGTTTTGATATTAAGTATTTCTTTTTTTGTTAATTTGTACTAGAAATAATACGACACTCACATTGAAATATTTTGCACTCTTCCTAATTACCATTTCTATCCTCAACTTTGCCGAGGCCCAAAATTCTTTTTTGATTATCGACAAGGAAAGTAATTTGATATTTGAAAGTGAATTAATAAGCCAATCGGATAGTTTTCATTCGGCAATCTATCCAAAAGTCATTTCCGAAATTACAAATTACGACAGTATTCAAAAAAGTTTTACCAACGGGAATTCTCGATTCTTAAATCACTATCCCATAAATATTTTTAATCATTCATCTAGAATCGTTCCACTATTAAACCTCGATTTATCGAAAGATTTATCTGGAAATCCATCGCCATATAAAACAGGAATGGGTGTTCTGTTTCATTCGGATATTAATGTGAAATTAAGTCTTGAATTTTCGTTTTACGGTGCCAAGGAACGCTTCGATATACAAAACCAAAGACAAATAGATAACACTGGAATTTTGCCACACATTGGAACATACAATGCCCAAATTACAGATGCTTATGCTTATACTAACTGGCAAGGCTACATTGCATATCGACCATATCGGTTCTTAAATTTCCAAGTTGGAAAACAAAAAAACTTTATTGGCGATGGCTACCGATCTCTTTTATTATCAGACAACTCATCGCCTTATCCTTTTATAAAAGCTACCGTTCATGCGGGTAAAATTCAATACATGGTTTTATATCAATTTTTGAAAGATATAGATACCGAATTTGAAACTAGCCCCAACGAAGCCAAATTTTCCACCTCCCACATGTTGAGTTGGAATATAGGAAAACGCTTCAACATTAATCTTTTCGAAACCGTAATTTGGAGAGATCATTTAGAGCCCACCGTACACCGTGGCTACGATATTAACTACCTTAATCCAATAATATTTCTAAGACCCGTTGAATTTTCTATTGGGTCGCCCGATAATGTAATAATGGGAGGAGGAACACGATTGCGTTTATTTAAAAATACACATTTATACGGCCAATTTATTTTAGACGAATTTAAACTCAAAGAAATAATCTCCGATGCTGGTTGGTGGGCCAATAAATATGGCTATCAAGTAGGCGTAAAAATTTACGACCTTTTCAAAATTAAACATCTTTTTGTACTTGGAGAATACAATACTGTACGACCATTTATGTATTCTCACAAAACTAGCATGGAGAATTATGGGAATATGTATCAACCTTTAGCTCACCCTCTTGGAGCAAATTTTAAAGAGGTAATTGCTTTAGCCAACTTTCAAAAAAACAGATGGCAATTTCAAGCTAAAATATGCTATTCAAAAATTGGGATTGATAAAGATAGTACTAACTACGGACAAAATATTTATCGATCATATTTCGATAATAAAAATGAATATGGGAATTTCACCCTTCAAGGATTATTAACTAGAATTGTTAGTAACGAGCTAAAAGTTAGTTATATTATTAATCCCCTATGGAATCTTAAAGTAGAATCGGGCATACGTTTATACTCGTATTCAAATAATAATGAACAAGTTAAACAAAGTTCGATATTCCTCAGCTTCAAAACTTTATTTTAAATAGAATTAATTACAATAAATTTCTATTCCTTAGGTTATAGCAAATAAAATTATATCAAAACCCTCAACATTTTTTTACAAATTATAGGACAGATTGATTATCAATCGGTATTATTGTATTTTAAAAATTCAACCCAAATGAAACAAATAATAATTAGCCTCATTATTTTTTTATCGTTGCTTAGTTCTGCACAGAATTACACTATCAGCGGTTCTATTAAAGATAACAATAATGGTGAAGATTTAATTGGTGTAAATATCACGGTTAAAGAATTGAGTGGCGTAGGTACAACAAGTAATATTTACGGCTTTTATTCGCTAAGCCTAGCCAAAGGAGAATACACCATTACGTACAGTTTTATCGGAATGGCTGACCAATCTTTTAAAATTAATTTGAATCAAAACATCAGAAAGAATCTAGAGCTAAAGAGCAGTTCAAATAAAATAGACGAGGTTGTTGTTACGGCCGAAAAAGAAAACAAAAATGTAACCTCCAACGAAATGAGTGTTACTAAATTAGATATCAAAGACGTTAAAATGATTCCTGTTCTGCTTGGAGAGCAGGATATTATCAAAACTATTCAATTAATGCCTGGAATAAAATCGGCAGGTGAAGGTAACTCAGGATTCTTTGTAAGAGGTGGAGGAGCTGACCAAAATTTAATTCTCTTAGACGGAGCTCCAGTGTATAACGCATCTCATCTTATGGGTTTCTTTTCCGTATTTAATTCCGATGCAATTAAAGATGTCAAGCTCTATAAAGGCGCTGCACCAGCTCAGTACGGCGGTCGATTATCTTCGGTTATGGATATAAAAATGAAAGAAGGAAATTCTAAAAAACTATCCGTAAATGGTGGTATTGGATTAATTTCTTCGAGGCTAACTATTGAAGCTCCAATTGTAAAAAACAAAGGTTCGATTCTAATTTCTGGACGAAGAACCTATGCCGATATGTTTCTAAAATTTTCAAATGATGAGGCCACCCAAAATTCCTCTTTATATTTTTACGATTTAAACTTAAAAGCCAATTACAAAATTGGAGAAAACGATAGAATCTTTTTATCGGGATATTTTGGTAGAGACAAGTTTGGCTTTGGTGATAAATTTGGTTTCGATTGGGGAAATAAAACAGGAACTCTCCGATGGAATCATATTTTTAACAATAAAATATTTTCGAACACCACACTCATCTATAGTGACTACAGCTACAAAATTAATATTCAAAACGGATTGGTCGAAATAGGATCTTCTATAGTCGATTTTAATTTAAAACAAGACTTCGATTATTACCTAAATAAAAATAATAAAATAAAAATTGGAGCTAATGTTATTCATCACACTTTTAAACCTGGAGATGTAGAAACAACCACTAATAACTTTAATGATTTACATATAGAAAATAGATATTCTCTCGAAAGTGCTTT
>JAMOQL010000166.1 GCA_027064025.1 Bacteroidales bacterium | reverse complement strand
TGTCTAATAATTCTTCTTTGTCCATTGTTCTGTGTTTGGTTATATAAATATAAAAAGTCTAACGGTAACTTGGAACCATTAGACTTTCACTTTACACAGTTTATGGGATACTACCTTTATGTGTTAAATATTTACTATTTTATCCATCCTTGATGTTTAAAAGTACAAGACTTATAATCATCATCTATTTTTATATATGTACTTGCTTGTTTTCTTTTAATCCACAAATCAACAAATTGTTGTTTTTTATCAGCTAAACATAAATTCTGTATTAATTGATAGTCTTTGTTTATAGAAGCCGTATGAGGCTCTATAATATCTTTTATTTTTATAATCTTATACACATCTTTGCCTTGCCTATCTTGTGTTTTAAATGCAGCAGTCATTTCTCCTTTTTTAATATTTCTCATGGCATAAGCGACAGAAGCAGGGAGTTGTTCATTTTCAAAAACACTATTTCCTGTCATTGGATTAATCATTAAACCATCGTTCTTATTAGTTTCTTTATCTTCAGAAAATTTTGTTGCTGCTTTTTCAAAACTCATTTCATTATTTACGACTAAAGTTCTGATACTATCTAAATAATTATGTGCTTTATACAAATCCATCGGAGAAACTTTTGGTTTCAAAAGAATATGTCTAAGATTCATCAATTCTCCCCTTTTCTCAATAAGTTGAATGATATGAAATCCAAATTCTGTTTCAACAATTCGAGAAATATCGCCAGGTTCTTTTAATTGGAATGCAACCGCCGCAAATTGAGGGACAAGATCAGCACGCCCAACAAATCCAAGCTCACCACCTTTACGAGCCGATCCAGGATCTTCAGAATACAATACTGCCAAAGTCGAGAACTTCTCCCCTTTTAACACTCTATCCCTATACTCACGCAACCTCTCTTTTATAGATAATTTTTCCTTTTCATCGACAGGAGGATACTTTACAATCTGTTCTAATACGATTTGTTTATTTAACTTAGGCAAACTATCCTTTGGTATTTTTTTATAATATTTAAGAATTTCTGTAGGAGTTACTTTCACACTTTTAGTCAACTGCCCTTGCATTCTTTCCGAAAGCATTTGCCTAGCAATTACTTCTCTAAACTCATCTTTAATTTCAGAAATATTTTTACCATAAAATTCTTCCAACTTTTTTTCCGAACCAATCTGACTAACAAAATAACGAATCCTACGATCTAAATTATCTTCGATTTCCCCTTCTGTTACTTCAATGCTATCCTTTTGTGCTTGGTCCAAAAGTAATTTCTGATATAACATTTCTTCAAAAATCTCACATTTAGCGTTTGCTCCAACTGAACCTTGTGCTTTTCGTTGAGTGTACTGATTCTCAACATCTGACATCAGAATAACATTCTTTCCAACAACAGCTTCTACTTTGTCAATAATTACACCATCGGTTTGTGCCCACAAAGATTGACTTGTAATCAATAATAATCCGACTAAACTAATTGTTATTCTCATATATTTATTTTTTATTAATCAATGCATCTACTGTTTGATTGATTTCAAAATCAAGCTCTTCTAACAGCTTTCTCTTTCTTTTATTAATAATAATACTAGCCACCTCATCTTTAGCATACTCAAGTGGCATAACTTTCTTTCTCTTAACAAGCTTATTAATTAATATGTAATAACTAGAACTATCGTTTTTATATTCTATAACTTTATTCAAAATAATCCCATTCTCAGTTAACCCTTTATCTTTTGTTAAAAATCTCAAACTACTTAATCGCACCCAGTTATCATCAAAATCATCAAAAACTTTTGCATTCTGATAACAATAATTCTTTAATTTTTCCTGATCCTTTTCTTTACTGGATGCCAACCAATGTTTAACCTTATAAGATTTTTTAATCGTATTCGGGAATTCTATATAAATAGCCTTAACAATTGGTTCTAAAGTAATTAATGATTCTTTATTTTTAGAATAATAATCCTCGACTTCAGCACGAGTTACTTTAGTATTTATTTTCTTCTTCAAATAATAATCTTCAAACTGGTATTTTAATAAATCTGCTTTATATTGCAAAAGATCAACACTAATATCTTTAT
>JAMOQL010000165.1 GCA_027064025.1 Bacteroidales bacterium | reverse complement strand
AGAGTATATATCTGTAAATCCATGTCCTGTAACGGCGGAAGTGTTTTCTCCTTTAGATCCAGACCGTGAAGATGAAAAGTAAACAATTCTAAAATCTTTTTTCCCCCAAGTTGGACTAAAATCCATATCTTTTGAGTTAAACAAAGGCATATTTTCTACTTCGTAACGTGTAGGTTTCGCAATCCACTTAGCAGCTAATTCGCAAGATTCAATTCCAATTTTCGCTTTTTCGTCTCCAGGAGATAATTTACCGTATCGCTTATATGTTTTGATTGCCTCTTCGAATTTTCCATTCTTTTTCTGCATATCGGCCATATATAAGACTGCTATTGGATCTGGATATTTTACTTTTATAGCTTTTTCGAACCAACGTTGTGCTTGTTTGGGCTCATTTTTATGCATATAGGCTATTCCTGTATAAAATGCAATATTTGCAATTCGTACAGGATCTGATGTTTTAACAAAAGCTACTTTAAACAAATCTACAGCATTGGCATATTCATTAATATTCAAAGCATCCATTGCTTTTTGCTCCTCCTTACTTTGTGAAAAAATAAAGTTTGAAATCAAAACTAGTGCTAATACTAAATAAGTCTTTCTAATTATCATAATCATTGTGTTTAATCCAATTTTCAAATTCTTGTAAAAATAGTATTTTTTGACTATTTAAAAAAATACTTCTCTAACTCTTTCAAAATAAGTGCCAAAAATTTTTCATAATTAGCAATTATTGTATTTTTACATCTCTATATCTAGATGAAATAAATGAAAATACTTATTATTGCCGCAACTGAATTAGAAATTTCTGGACTAAGGAATCTTTCTAATATTGACTTCTTAACAACGGGAATTGGTAGTGCTCACACTATTTATAAGTTGAGTCGTAAGCTCCAAAAAAGCGTGTATGATATTGTCATAAATATCGGAATTGCAGGAGCATATTCTTCAGAATATAAAATTGGCAAGGTTGTACAAGTCAAAACAGAAGTTTTTGGAGATTTAGGTTTCGAAGATCATAATTCATTTATTCCTATTTCCGCAAGTAAATTGGGGGCTTCACAAAAAAATAGTTATTCTAATAATTCTATCTACTCCCTTGATAAACACATCCCTTTTGTAAAAAGTTTAACTGTAAACCGAAGTTCTGGGCAAAAAAACACTATTAATGAACGTATTGACATCTTTAATGCTGATATTGAAAATATGGAAGGTGCGGGTATATTTATGGTATGTAATGATATAAAAATTCCTTTTGTAGAAATCCGGTCTATTTCAAATATTATTGAAGAGCGAAACACTAAAAATTGGGATATTCCTTTAGCAATCCATAATCTTCATATCGAAACTATTAAATTTATTAATAATCTAAACAAAACAATAAATGCCTAAAATAAGTATAGGGTTCTCTACCTGCCCCAACGACACTTTTATATTCGATGCAATGGTTCACCATAAAATTGATACCGAAGGTTTAGATTTTAATATCTTTTTGGGAGATGTCGAAGAACTTAATAAAATGGCCTTCAAAACAGAACTCGATGTTACTAAATTAAGCTATCACGCATATGCACATATTTGGAAAAACTATTCCATTCTTAATGCAGGAAGTGCTCTCGGGAGAAATAATGGTCCTATATTAATTAGTAAGCATAAGGTTTACCCCGATGAGATTGATTATCTAAAAATTGGGATTCCAGGAAAAAACACAACAGCAAATTTATTATTTTCAATAGCGTATCCAAATGCCAAAAACAAAAAAGAATATTTATTTTCTGATATAGAAGCAGCTATTGAATCTGAGGAAATTGATGCTGGATTAATTATTCATGAAACTCGATTTACTTATAAGAAATCTGGTTTCTTAAAAGTGATTGACCTTGGGGAATACTGGGAACAGAATACTCAATCGTCAATTCCTTTAGGTGGTATTGTGGTTAAAAAAAGCTTCGACTGTAATCTACAAAGAAAAATAGACCGAGTTATTAAGCGTAGTATAACATATGCTTTTAACAACCCTAAATCGGCCACTAGCTATATGAAACAGTTTGCTCAAGACATGAGCGAAGAGGTGATGCGAAAGCATGTCCAACTTTATGTCAATAATTTCTCTTTTAATTTGGGCTCTGAAGGTAAAGAATCTATCGAAACGCTTTATAATAAAGCCTTCCGACTTAAATTAATAAATGACCTACCTCAAAATATTTTTATTAATTAATCTACAACACTACATTTTTCCTCTTGACATTACCTCAGTAATATCAAAAGAAATATTTAATACTCGTTCAATATTTTGTTCATAATCCAATATTGGAGAGTATGTCTCGTTTAGCCAAACGGTTTTCCCATTGGGGAATTTCACTTGTGCTTTTCTGCTCACCGTTTCTTTTTGGCTTATCTGTTTCCAAAGTTGCTGTGCTTCTAATTCGTAATTATCTGAATTATAAAAATCTTTATGATTAGCTCCTATTATTTGTTCTTTAGATTTTATCCCAAATGTTTTCAATATTTTATCATTAACATCGATGACATTACCCTGCAAATCGAATTCTACAACTAATACTGAAGCCTTTAAAGCATCGAGAACGCTATGCATTTTTATTTCTTTACGCTCCATTTCTTCGTGGGTAGCCTGCATTTCTTCCATATTCTGGCGCATTTCTTCTTCTTGTGCTTGCATTTCTTCGTTTTGCTGAGAGACTTGTATTTCACTCACCACTTCTTCGGTTATATCGAAAGAGATATTTAATACTCGTTCAATATTTTGGTCACGATCTAATATTGGAGAATAAGTTTCGTTCAACCAAACCTCTTGACCAGAAGGTAACACAACTTTTGCTTTCCTAGAAACCGTTTCCTTATTTCTTATTGCAACCCATAACTGCCTTGCTCGTTCTTCATAACCTTCTGAATCATAGAAATCTTTATGATTTCGACCAATTATTTGCTTTTTAGATTCTAATCCAAAAGTTTCTAAAATCTTGTCATTAGCACTTATAACATTAGCATCTAAATCGAATTCTACTAATAAAGTCGATGAATCTAAAGCATTAAATAGCCCTGTTAATTCAGCTTCTTTACGTGCCATCTCTTCTTGGGTGGCCTGCATTTCTTCCAAATTCTGCCGCATTTCTTCTTCTTGAGCTGATAACTCTTCTGACTGCTGACGAGACTGCTCTAATAATACCTTCGTTTGCTGATTAATCTGTTGTCGAGAAATAGACTGAGCTATATCTTCGGCTATTTTGTTGCAAAAATCTAACTCAAATTTTTCTATTATCCTAAAGGATGCTAATTCAATAACGCCTATCAATTCTCCATTATCAATCATGGGAACAATCAGTAAACTTGTTGGATTTGAAGATCCTAAACCTGAAGTAATATTAACGTAATCGTTAGGAATATCGGTAAGATAGGTCGCTTTCCCTTCTATGGCTGTATTTCCAACAAGGCCTTCTCCAATCTTTATTTCTTTTTCTAAATATTTTCTTCTATCATAAGCATAAGACGCTGTTAAATATAGAGTTTCTTTATCTTCTTTAAGTAAAAATATAGCCGCTTGGTTTAAATTCAAATATGAAATTAAATTTGATATTATACTATAAGTATATTCATTAATATCGGCGTCATCCTCTTGAAGTAGTTTTGCAAATTTAGCATGACCTTCGATTACCCATGACCTTTGTTTTTCTTGTTTATTAATTAGCTTCTCTTGTTCAGAAACATTCTTTAATTTATCTCGAACTCGGATAAGGGTATTTCCTAATTCATCTTTTTCTCCTAATGATTCAAAATTAGAATTATATACTTCATCGCCTATTTCAATTGCAAAATCTGACATCTTCCGCATCCCATCATTAACAATATTTAAGACATCTTGCATTTCCGAAACTTCATCATTTCCTTGCACATTAATCGGTTTAGCAATGATTCCTGTCGAAAATTTTCTTAAGGATTGAGTTACTCTTTTAATTCTATTTATAACAACTTTATTGAGAACAATGAAAAGGACTAATACTGACACTAAAAATATCATTATTCCTATTAAAAATAAACTATAAGAAGATGCGTTCATATTATCAATAAACTCTCTCTTACTCATTTGGTATACTAGAACAGCCACTTCTTGACCACCAACTCCTTTCAATGGAATAATTAGATGATTATAGAATTCTCCATAATCAGAAATTTTCTTGTTGGCATAATTATCATAAATTAACTTAAAAGATTCTATATCAAAATCTCCTGTTTTCCCTACAATAATATTTTCATTAATATTATTCTTTGGGTCTTTCAGGGCATCAGAAAAACTTATTTTATTTACAAATTCTTTTTCAATAATAATTGCATACGACTCATAAGCCTCTGTTTGAATACTTTTTAACAAATCGGTTAAGGGGTAATTAACTTCTAAACAACCTGTAAATTCATTATTTAGAATTACAGGAGTTACAGCTCTTATATCTATTCCGTATTTTCCGACTTCTATGCCTTTAACTACTTTTTTACCGTGAATAGCATCCTTAATTGTTTTCCGTTTGTGTAAAACGTTATCTCCTCTTTTATTTGATCTTGATCGAAATAATACTTTTCCATCTTTATAATAGGCATTTACATTGAGGGCCTTCTGTTTAGACAATAATGCTCCATATTTAATCTGATCAATTTCTGAATTAATAATCTTCCAAGTCGTATCTAGGCTATTCGTTTTTTGATATTCATCGAAAGAAGACCTAATAGCATAGGAGTTTGCTAGAATATTTGAATATTGTAATAGGTTATTTAATTTATCATCGTAAGAAATATTAAAAGCATTTTCTTTATCCGATAATACTTTTTGTATTTCTGAGTTATAAGATTCTCTTAGTATTTGTCTATTTAACAAATACATACTTCCTCCAAGTATAATAAGAGAGCTGACAACAGGCACAAATATTTTGGCTTGTAGATTCATAATTATTGAATTTTATTAATGCAAGAATAGTTTGTTAGCCCTTAGGCTATAACAATTACGGTATTAACACTTATAAAGATACAAATTTATAATAAATAAAAAATAAAACCTGAAGACTATTCAGATTAAAAAACATCATTTACTCTTTAAATAATAAGGATGAATTTATTTCCTCGAAGCTAGATTGGGGAATTACTTATCAGAAGTAAGATTATAAAAATCTATAATATTAACCTTTTCAATTCTCTTAATTCCATTTCTATTAATAACTACACGATACCTTTTAAATTCAATACCTTCTTCGGTGTAAAATTTCTGAACAATATTAATATGATAAACTCTATCAGCTTCGCTTTTGACAATCTCATTTTCTTTAACAAAATAATATGATTTTTTGGGGTTATCCATATTCTGTGTATAACGAAAAAGGTTTATCCGTGTAATATCTACAATTGAATTTAATTTTTCTGCGGCTATTTCGTTTCCTAGTTTTTTTGGAAACAAAACAATCTTTTTTTTATATTGAATAATATGTTCCCCAAACAAATCATCTTCCACATTAAGAGTTCTCTCACTAAATCGGATTTTTTTAATTTTTGGTCCTAATTTTTTAAAAGGAACGAAACTAAAATTTTCTTTTATCATTCCAACTTTATGTTTATTGGCATTTAATATTGCGATTTTATAATCATAATAAAAAATATGAGCCTTACTAATAAAAAGTTTACTAATCATCCCCTTAATACGGTCTTTAAGCATATAACTTATCACCAAAGTGATAAAAAATGCACTTGTAAAATTGCCATACTTTTGTTGATAATAAAAAGCTATTCCCGTAGAGAATAACATCGCAAAACCTGCTGCAAATGCAAAAATGCTCTGTTCTGCTAATGCGCCATCTTTTCTAATATTTTTATTTAAAAAGAAAATACTATCAATATACTTTTTTAATTGACTTCTCTTATGAATGATATACTCTTGGTTTAAGTCTTCTATACTTACATTATCGTAATATTTTTTCTTTTTATATTCCTGCTCTTGTTTTAATAATTTCAATAACAAATCGAAAGATAGATCACTAGACATTTTCTTCTTACTAATATATTTATGCAAAACCAGAATCTGATGTTCTATTGCATTGCTAATGAATTCATCGCCAAAATGCAAAGTTATTTTCTGATGAATATCGATGTAATGCTTATCCAAATTTTTTAAATATAAGCGATACACTTTGAGGATTTCTTCTATTTGTTCTACATAATCTTTAACTAATTCATCGCAATCCTGCTTACATTGTTTTCTTATTTCTCTATTATTATTCCTAATGGCACTGCTAAATACTGTAGCAAATATTTTTCCAAGAATTTCAACATTGCGAAGTTGGATATTATTAGGTTTTTTTGGTAATAATTGAATTGCTCTTATCAGTTTATTAAGCGGACTTTTTTCTTTGCTAATTAAATCGACTAAAGTATATTCGGGGGTGTTGTATCTAATATTTACTCTTATATCTTTGTAAAATTGATCTTTAGAGTAGGTTTGTTCGTTAATATTTAAAGCACTCGGAATAAAAAGATAAGTCAAAACTCTATAATCTGAAGCTTTCTTTTTAAAAACGCTATAATAAGATTGCTTAATCTCAATTGAGTATTTATCGTGTATTTTTAATATATCTTTTATCACTAATGATGAATTTTATTTAAGAATTTGGGAAAGTACTACATCTCTATAAACTAAATAATTTATTATAAAGTTACAGATTTCTGCGTTGAAGTTACAAAAAAAGGCTAAAACAATCCATTTGGAGTAATTCCTAACCATTTGAAATAACTCATTGCCATTATTATTGATGTCCCCCAAGCAATAAACTGCATGGTAATTCCAAATTTGAAAGTATCAGTCCAACTATAGTGATTTGTCGAATATAATAGCAGTGCTGGTTTTGAGTTGAAAGGCAAAACGTAAACATGTTCTATTAGCATAGCTACGGGAAATGCCAAGCTCAACACAGAAAAGCCAAATCGGTTTGCTATTCCTATTGCTATGGGGACAAAAATCATAGTACGCATGGTTTTAGATTGAAATACTAATGCTGAAAAAACCATTAATCCCGTTAATACAATGTATAAAGCCCAAAATGGTGTTCCATTTCCAATCCCCATTCCATCGAAAATGGCATTAACAGAAATACTTGGTAGATCGGTAACTTTAAATCCTGCACCTAATGTGTAAGCTCCCGCAGAAAATATTAACAGGTGCCAGGGAATATCGACATCGTTCCATTTAACAATTCCAATTTTAGGCATTAACGCAATTATTGCTCCGACAAAAGCAACTGCAGTTGGCGATATTCCATGCAAGCTATCGGTGGTCCACATTGCAAGTATTCCTCCAAAAATTATTAATGATTTGATTTCGGAAAAAGAAACTTTACCCATACTTTTCAACTCTTGCTTAAGACTATCCATACCTCCAGGAATACTTGGCAAACGTTCTTCTTTGCTTAATGGAAAAAAGATTTTTGTGGCAACAATCCAACCCAAAACCATTAACAACATGGCCACAGGGAAAGCTGCTATCATCCATTGAGAGAAAAACAAATCGGTACCTATAGCTCCTGCTATTAGAGATGCTGCTAAAAGGTTTGCTCCAGAACCTGTAAGAAAAGCGGATGCCCCCATATTTATTTGTAATAAATTTTGCAATATTAAAGCTCTACCAAAATTATTTCGCTTACCATTAGATGCTCCATAAACCGCCGCTACAACCATAAAAATGGGTAGCATAATGGCCGCCTTTGCTGTTGTTGCAGAAATAAATAATGATAAGATTGTATTGATAACAATAAAACTTAAAAATATAGATGACGCATTTTTACCAAATTTTAGAATAAACCAAAGAGCAAAGCGTTTAGCCACTCCTGTAGCCACCAACATACTTGCCAAAACAAAAGATAAAATATTAAGCCACATTACTTTATGTCCTAATTGAGCATAAGCAACTTCTTCGGATAAAACATGAGTAAGAACGAGACTTACAATAAGTATCAGGGAAGTTAGATAATTAGGAATAGCTTCTGTAATCCATAAAATTAATGCTGCAACAAACAAAGCCAACATAGCTCTATTGGCGTATACAAATTGTTTGATTCCAACAGCATCAAAATTATGTTTGGCTTTTACACTTAAACTCTCGATATCAAAATTTTTAAGAAAATCTAAATCAAAAACAAACATGATTAAAATAAATGATAAGATTGCTAATGGAGCTCCTATTTTCATCAGAAATAATTCCACCTTGGATTTTGCCCTAACTGGGATTTTCTCCATTCGGTAATTATTCATATCTAACACATCCATATTTCCTTGTTCTATCATAATTAATAAACTATTTTTCTTAATCGCATTCTGGATACTTAATTTCTAAAGCATACATCGAGTTAATATATTTTTTTCTTTATCATACCTTGCCGCGTCGGGATCGATAATCTTGGTTTTATTTAAAAAATGCTTCTATCAATGGTTGAATCTTCTTGCGAGAAAATCCTAATCCGCCTTGATTAAAGGTAGCTATCGGTTTAGCAGACTCCAACTTTTGTGGATAATCTGTCAATTCTAAACCTGCTTGATTCAACATATTATTAAAATCTGATAATAATTTAGCATCGGAATTGATTACAATTAATTCTCGCTTAAAACCATTTTGGACATATGCTGTCATAATCAATAACAAATCTAAACTGTTTTCTTTCATATACGCTTCTCCAGCTTTAGAAATTTCTTCATCTTTTTTCAACCAATCTTCAATAGACAACGGGACACTAGACATTCCGTAAGTTAACTTTTTATTGACCCACTGCTTATAATCTTTTCGCAATAAATCTCTAGAGTCTAGACTACTAACGTCTGATTTCATAAATTGTAAATCGTCATATAATTTCTGAAGATCTAAATTTACAAACTTCTTTATCTTATTATAGATAAGTCTATCTTTTTCGGTAACACGTTCTTGCTCAGGATCTAAATTAACTGTATCGACAAGGATTGGACTAATATTTAATATTGCTAATGCTTCGTCTTTAAAAATATCGGGCTGATGTTCTAAAATAAATTCAGCAACCAAAGTTGAGCAAGACCCTAACGTTTCGAATAATCGAGGTTTAGCATCTAAATACATGTCAATATCTTGATGATGATCGAAAACTGAAATAACTGAATTATCCCAAGCCCTTAAATTATCTGGTAATTTATTATGGTCAACAATGATTATCTCTAATTGATTGGGATTCTGAACCATTAAATCGTCAATATCATCGATAAATATCAAATTATTTTCGTCTATATCGTATCTTTTTAGTAATCCACAAGACTCTGTTCTAAGTTTATAATCTTCTCTTTTACAATTGATTAAAGGAATAATACTTTGCTCTCCCATTTCGGAATACGCAAAAGCCAAAAGATTGGCTGAAATTATCGAGTCTAAATCGGCAGATTCGTTTCCAACTACTACTTTTTTAAAACTCTTATTATTAACCAAAACTCGAGCTTGTTGCAAGAATATTTTCAATTTCATTTTTTTTATATTAGTAAATCAGACTATTAATAATAAGAAATGGTCTGACTCAATTAATTAATTTACTAAAGGTTGATCTATCCAGCCAATAATTCTTTTAATAACTTGCAAGTAATTGATATTTTCTACTCCTTTTAAACCAACCTGCTCCATTGTTTTTTTGATATCTTCAATTTCAGTCGATTCTGAATTAATGGTTACTACTTTTGCTCCGTTAATTATTACTTCGCCATATTCACAAATTGTATCGTTAACCATATATCCAAAACGATGTTTATGTACTTTAACTGCTTGAAGATTGACGTTTGCATTTATCATCTCCATAAATTCTTCATAAGTGTAAGTGGCTTTAGTTAGACTTGGCATTTCTACTTGGAAAGCAGGAAAAACATCATTTTCTAAAACTTCTTTGGCTATTGGAAACTCTCCTTTCATTAATGGATTCCACTGCTCCAAACCATCTACAGTTTGAACAAAGGTTTTAATATCCATCTTTCCATCACGGATTTTAGTGTTATTAATATCGTTTGTTTTTGACAAGATATAAATCTCATCGGATTCTCTTTCCCAAACTTTTTCGGGCACAGGCACCGATAATCTCGACATTAAATATGCTTCTTCTTCGAAGTCTTGTCCAAAAGTTCTAAACTCAAATCTTGGTTTAGAGACTTCTCCTATTTTCATTTCTGCTTTTGCCATTTTAAATTTATTTTAAATATTTATTATTTACTCTGGATAAGCTATTTGATATAATTTATTTTTAGAATCACTAACCAAATAAAACATCATTTTGCTTTGGTCGAAAGCTATCCCTTCGGCCTTATCTATATTAATTTTATATTGTTTCAGCATTTTACCATTTTTATCACACTGGCTCAGCATTTTACTTTGATCGCTGACAATCCATATTTTGTTTTCTTTACTATCGTAACAAATACCAGAATAATCTATAGAAAAACTAAGAGTGTGTTCTTCTATTTTCTGAAACTGATTATTCAAAATTATTAATATTGCTGGATTTTTTTCGTTTAACACAAAATACTGATCTTCTTTAGAGTCATAGCAAACACCTTCTAATCCGCTGTTTTCTTCGTTTTGTTCAACATCAATATTATAAATGGTTTGTTGATTATTCGAAGGATTATATCTAATAATTTGCCTTTGCCTTTCTTCTGCAAGAATCAAATTTCCATTATTATCTATAGAAATACCTTCTAAATCGTTGCCATTGTAATTATATGCTTGAAATACGTGTCCCTCTTTGCTTAACTTGTAAATTTTATTACTATTATCGCTAACGGTATACAAAACTTGTCGTACATCATCGTAAGTTAAACCAGATGGTTCTTGAACATCTATGGTATAACTATTAATAATTGTTAATGAATTTTCAAGTTCATCCTTCTTATTTTTTTGACAAGAAAAAAAAACTAACAAGATTAACATTATGATAATAACGGTTTTCAAACTGTTTATTTACTAACGAGTTATCGAGCAAATTTGTTTGCCC
>JAMOQL010000164.1 GCA_027064025.1 Bacteroidales bacterium | reverse complement strand
AACCCTTAGTTTTAATGGTAACAAAACAATTACAACAGGTGGTGGAGGAATGTTAATTACCGATGATAAAGAAATTGCCAAATTAGCAAAACATCTTACAACACAAGCAAAAGTCCCACACAAATGGAACTACGAGCACGATTACATAGGATATAATTATAGGCTCACCAATTTAGCAGCTGCTTTAGGTGTAGCACAAATAGAGCAATTACCAGATATTATTAAATCGAAAAGAAAACTTGCTAAACAATATGAAGCTTTTTTCTCTCAAGTTCAACCTCAATTTATCACCGAGCCAGAAAACTCACAATCTAATTATTGGTTAAATGCAGTGCTTTTAGAAAATAGAGAAACTAGAGACCAATTTTTAGAATATACCAACGCCAATGGCGTAATGACCCGCCCTATTTGGGAATTAATGAATCGTTTACCCATGTTTAAAGATTGCCAATGCGAAAACATAGAAAATTCCGAATGGCTAACCGACAGAGTGGTAAATATACCGAGTTCAGTTATATAATTTAACTAAAAACAGCAATTATGAATATAATTAAGATTGAAGATATTGAATCTAAAATAATTATTATTAGAGAGCAAAAAGTTATTCTTGATAAAGATGTTGCTGAAATTTATGGTGTGGAAACCAAAAGAGTAAATGAAGCTGTTAAAAATAATCCAGAAAGATTTCCTGAAGGATATATATTTGAATTAGAAAAGAATGAGCTAGATTCTTTAAGGTCGAAATTTTCGACCTTAAAGAATGAAGGGCGAGGACAACACATAAAATACTTACCAAAAGCTTTTACAGAAAAGGGTTTGTATATGCTTGCGACAATACTTAAAAGTAAAACTGCAATTCAAACAACAATTGCAATAATAGAAACTTTTGCAAAAGTAAAGGAACTTACTAATACAATAAACGAGCTGTCAACAAATCCTCCAAAAGAGGAACAGCAATCTTTAATGCAAAAGTCAGGAGAAATTATTTCGGAACTTTTAGATAACGATTTACAAACCAACGAAAGCGAAACGACAATAGAACTTAACTTTGCAGTTCTTAAGTTTAAGCATACTGTAAAGAAAGGAAAATAAATAAAAACAAGTCGTCATTGCGAAGGAGGAACGACTAAAGCAATCCCTCACTAATTGAAAAGGAGATTACTTCGTTTCACTCGTAATGATGTGCTTCGCATCGCTCGGAATGACAATAAAATAATAATTGAAGATGAAAAAAATAGGAGGTGAATTTGAGATCTCTCCCAAGAGATTAGAAAAGAGAGATGTAAATAGCTCTATTGGTGATTATTTGTTTTCTAGTGGAAGAGCTGCTTTAATGACTATTTTAGAAGACGTAAAAATAAATTCGCCGCTTATTTATTTACCTTACTATATTTGTTCTTCGGTTGTTGATGCTTGTATAAACGCTAATGTTAAATTTAAGTTTTATGAATTAGATAACAATCTGAGATTTCCTATTGAGTTTGAATCTAAAATCGAAAAAAATGCGACACTACTTATTGTTAATTATTTTGGCTTACAAAACGATAATATTATTCTTGAGAAGATAAAAACGATACGACCAGATATCGTAACTATTAGCGACCAAGTTCAATCTATGTGGACTTGCGAAGATTCTATAGCTGATTACTCCTTTACAAGTTTAAGAAAGCATATTGCAACTCCAGATGGAGCTTTGGTATACAAAAAGGGGGAAGCAATTAAACTCAATGCATTTAGCAAACAGAATACGTTTTATACTAAGAAATTAGAAGGAGCAATCTCTAAATATAATAAAGAAAACGACAAAAAATATTTATCTTTATTTGAAGAAGGAGAAAAGATTTTAGACAATGAAAAGGAAATTACAATAGCCTCCAATATAGCTTCAGATATTTATACGAATACCAATTTTACTTTAATAAAGAATCAACGAAAAACCAATTATAAATTAATATATGAGCTAGGTAAAAAATATGAGCTAGATTTTGTTTTCCCATTTTCTGATAAAAACATACCTTTATGTGTGCCTATTAGGCTAAAAAATAGAGATGAAATAAGACGTGCATTGATGCAAAAACATATATTTTTACCTGTGCATTGGCCTATTAGTAATTTTAATAAACAATCGGAAATAGCTAAACAAATGGCTGAGCAAGAATTATCGCTTGTTATTGACCAACGATATTCGGAGAAAGAAATGATGTATCAGATTGAAACACTTACTGAATTAATAAAATAATTATGGATATATGCTTAAGGGCTTTAGAATTAGATGATTATAAAAAGATAGTTATTTGGAGAAACAATCCAGAAGTAACAGACTTATTGGGTGGAAATAGATTTTATGTATCGTCGCATAGAGAAAAAGAATGGGTTGAAGATGCTATTAGAAATGATAGAAAGAATTTACATTTAGTAATATGTGATACAGATAAAGAGGCCATTGGTTTAGTTAATCTAACAAATATAGATTTACAAAATAGGAAAGCTGAATTTTCCATAATGATAGGTGATAAAAAGAGTCAAGGGAAAGGAGTTGGTGAAAAAAGTACTTTGTTAATGTTAAAGCATGCTTTTGAATTTCTTAATTTAAATAAGGTTTGGTTGACAGTGTTAACAAACAATACAATTGCTATTAAATTATATGAAAAAATAGGATTTAAAAATGAAGGTATTTTAAGACAAGAAGTATATAAAAATAATTCATATCAAGATATGTTAGTAATGTCTATTTTGAAAGAAGAGTATGTCAAATAAATATGAAATATTGTCGCTAGACGATAGTGATGTATGGAAACTGTATCTTGAAAAATTACCTGTAGAAAAGCAAGATATCTATTATACTCCAGAGTATTATCAGATATATCAGAATTATGGCGATGGGCAGGCTTTATGTTTTGTTTATCAAGATGATAATAAATTGGCTCTTTATCCTTTTTTTAAGAATAGCGTTAATGTTTTAGGCTATAAGCTTGAAAAGGAATATTTCGATATTCAGGGAGCTTATGGTTACAACGGTATTTTATCTAATTGTAACGATAGCTTATTCAAATCTAATTTCTTTAATGCATTTAATGGTTTTTGTCAAGACGAAAA
>JAMOQL010000163.1 GCA_027064025.1 Bacteroidales bacterium | reverse complement strand
CGAAAATATTATTGCAGAATTTACCCGCTTTCATCCTTTATTAAACAATTATAGTTTCTCGGAGCAAAATATGACAGTTTTAAAGGATAGAAAAACTGTTTGTTTAGATATAACACAGAGCAATGAGCAGATTTGGAAAAGATCATATTCATCTAATAATAGGAATATGATTCGTAAGGCGTTGAAAAATAATGTTGAAATAATTAAAAGCACGAAACAAGAAGATTATTCGGAGTTTTACAATATTTATGTAGAAACAATGAGAAATGTAAATTCTGGTGAGTATTTATTTTTTAACGAGCAATATTTCGAAGATTTTATAATACAGTTGCCCGAAAATCATAAATTAATTTTAGCTAAATTAGATAACGAAATAATTGGAGGAATGATTTTGATGTTTCATAAAGAATATGCTCATTATCATTTATCGAGTAGAAAATCGGAATTTGGAAGATATGCTTTGAATAATCTTTTTTTAGATTATGCGATTAAAGAAGCTCAAAAGCTAGGCTGTAAATTATTTCATTTTGGTGGAGGAAATTCTACCAATGAAAAAGACAGTTTATTAAAATTTAAATCTAATTTTTCTAAAGATAAGTCCGATTTCTATATTGGTAAAAGAATTCATAACAACAAAGTTTACCAAGAAGTTGTTTCGCAATGGGAACAAAAGAATCCATATAAAATAGATACTTTGAAAAACGTATTGTTAAAATATCGAATGTAATGTTACGAATAGCTTTTTTCACAACTACAAGAGCCGAATTTGGCATTATGTCTTCTTTTATAAGAAAAATCCAAAATCATAAACAGTTTGAAGCCTTGCTTTTTGTGGGAGGGACTCACCTAAAAAAAGAATATGGAAATACGATTGAAGAAATAAAAAGCTTAGATATAAAAATAACTGATACTTTTGATTATTTACAAAAAGGGAACTCAAGTTACTCTATTGCAAAATCGTCGGGGCAATGTGGTATTGAATTAGCTAGGATTTTTAAAAAATACGATTTTGATATTATTTCAATTTTAGGTGATAGATACGAACTTATTCCAATAACACTAACAGCATTACTATTTAATAAACCGATTATACATTGGGGAGGCGGCGAATTTACAGAAGGAGTTATCGATAATCAAATAAGGCATATGGTAACTAAGGCCTCAAATATTCATTTTGTAGCAGCACTGCAATATGCCGATAATATAGTTTCTATGGGTGAAAAACCAGAGCGAGTTTGCGTAACAGGTTCTCCTGTAATAGAAAACTTTAAAAAGATAATTCCTATTTCTAAAGCTGAATTATTTGCCGATTTAGGTTTAACAAATAATAAAGCAGTGGTTTTGTTAACCTATCATCCTGTAACTATAGAACTTAAGACATCTCCTTTACAGCAAATTAAGAATCTTTTTGAAGCCTTGAACCATTTCGATTTTCAGATTGTTATTACAGCTCCAAACCTAGAAAGCGACAGAGATGTAATAATGGATTATATCTACACTGAGGTAAAAAATAATTCAGATGTTCATTATTTCGAATCTTTAGGTATTAGAAGGTATCACAGTTTAATCCCTTACTGTTCGTTTTTAATAGGTAATTCGTCGAGTGGTATATTCGAGGCTCCATATTTTAAGGTTCCAACCATAAATATTGGAGATCGGCAAAAAGGACGATTTATGCATGTAAGTGTTATTAACACAAATTATACAGAGCAATCGATAATCGAAACGATTAATAAATCGCTTGACGAAACTTTTGTAAATAGTTTGAAAAATATGGATTACGAATTTGGCGATGGAAGAGCTTCCGAAATAGCTATTGAGTATCTAAAAAAAATAGAAATTAACGAACGCTTGATTAGAAAAGTTTAAAAAATATGGATAAGACATTTATTATAGCCGAGGCTGGAGTTAATCACAATGGAGACTTAGATTTAGCCTATCAATTAATCGATATTGCTTGCGATGCAGGTGTAGATGCTGTTAAATTTCAAACTTGGAAAACAGAAAATCTATTAACTAAAACTGTAGAAAAAGCAGAGTATCAAAAAAAAATAACTGGTGATGATGAATCTCAGTTTGATATGATAAAAAGATTGGAATTACCTTTTGATGATTTCCGAAAGCTAAAACAATATTGCGATTTGAAAGAAATTGAATTTATGTCTTCCTGTGCTGATAACGAGACATTAGATTTTTTAATAAGTATAGGCTTAAATAAAATAAAAACATCATCGGCAGATTTAACCAATTATCCATTTCTAAAACATATAGCTAGTTACAACAAAGAGCTTATTGTTTCGACAGGGATGGCGACTATGGATGAAATTAAAGCTACAACAAAAGTCTTAGAAGATAACGGACAATCGAAGGAAAAAATAACCATATTGCATTGCAATTCAGAGTATCCAACGCCATTTACCGATGTTAATCTGAGAGCTATGTTTGCAATAAAAGAAGAATTACAAACCGAAATAGGATATTCGGATCATACCGAAGGAATCGAAGTCCCTATTGCAGCAGTAACATTGGGAGCAAAAGTACTAGAAAAACACTTTACCATAGATAAAACTATGGATGGACCAGACCATAAAGCTTCTTTAAATCCTAAAGAATTAAAGTCTATGGTTTCAGCTATTCGGAATATTGAAAAAGCTTTAGGTGTGAAAGAAAAACTAGTCACACAATCTGAGATGAAAAATATTCCCATTGTAAGGAAAAGCATTATTGCATCGTGTAAAATTAATAAAGGCGATGTTTTTTCTGAACAGAATATTACTATTAAAAGACCTGGTACAGGAATATCTCCTATGCAATGGGAAAATGTACTCGGGAAAAAAGCTAATAAAGATTTTGACATCGATGGATTAATTCAAATTTAAAAGTTAAACAACTTTTTACACAACCTCAGTCTTAGTCTCAGTTTTAAATGCAAAATTCGGAAATTAAAATATATAAAACATCTGATGGTAAAACTTCGATAGAAGTAAGCCTAGAAAACGATACGGTTTGGTTAAATCAGTATCAATTAGAGGAGCTTTTTAGCACCAATAGAACAAGCATAAATAAGCATATCTTAAATATTTACAAATCTGGAGAGCTTGATGAAAGTTGAACTTGTGCATTTTATGCACAAGTTCAAAAAGAAGGTAATAGAACAGTTAAAAGAAATATAAAATATTATAATCTCGATGCATTAACCTCAATCTTAAAAAGCATATGAAAAAATATATAATATCGATAAATTCCACAGTAATAGAAGTCTTAAGAAAGCTAAACGATTTACCTAGTTTACAAACTATTTTTGTGGTAGATAAAAGCGAAAAAGTAATTGGGACATTAACTGATGGCGATATCCGAAGAGGATTAATAAAAGGCTTAACACTGGAAGATAGCCTAGAGAAATTTATTTTTAAGAACTTTAGTTTTTTGAGTGAGGGTGAAGACGATTTCTCGAAACTAAAAGAGTTTAGAGAACGAAAACTAAAAGCCGTTCCTCTATTAAATAAAAAGCAGCAGTTACTTAAGATTTATAATTTTACTGAAATAAAATCTATTTTGCCCATAGATGCTGTAATAATGGCAGGAGGAGAAGGTGTTCGCTTGCGTCCTTTAACAGAGACTACGCCCAAACCACTTTTAAAAGTAGGGAATAAAGAAATTATTGCCTACAATTTTGATAGACTGTATCAATATGGGATAACCAATCAACATATTACGCTAAATTATTTGGCCGAGCAAATTATCGACTATTGTTCCAATTACAATCCCAACATTAATTTTAACACTGTTTTAGAACCAGAATTGTTAGGAACAGCTGGAGCCTTAAGTTTAATAGAAGACTATAAAAACGATACAATCTTGCTGATGAATTCCGATTTGCTAACCAATATCGATTACGAAGACTTTTATAAAACTTTTATTGAAAAAGGAGTAGATATGTTGGTAGCTTCTATCCCCTACGAAGTTAATTTACCTTATGCTGTTTTTGAGGCCGACAATAGAAACGTAAAATCGCTAAAAGAAAAACCAAGTTTTACTTACTATGCCAATGCAGGAATATATTTATTCAAAAAAGAACTGTTAAATTTAATACCTAAAGGAAAGGTTTATAATGCCACCGATTTTATGGAAGATGTTATAGCCAAAGATATGAAACTGATTCACTACCCCATACGAGGCTATTGGTTAGATATTGGCAAGCACAAAGATTTCGATAAAGCACAAAAAGACATTGCACATATTAATTGGGACTAATAGAATCAGCGGTTTAATTTAAGGCAACTTTAAGAGAACGTAATCCCTGAAAGTTATAACTTTTAGGGATTATGTTCTTCGAAATAACTATATTTGTAGAAAAAGCTTGCGATGTATCGACGAATTATTCAAGACAATATTAAAGGAAGAACCTTAAAAGGCAAGGCTATTGTTATTATTGGAGCAAGGCAAGTTGGGAAAACAACCTTGATTAAAACCATATTAGACAATAAAGAATACTTGTTTTTAGATGGTGATAATCCTACTATTAGAGAATCGTTAAGCAATATTAATTTTGAGCTATTAAAAACAATTATTGGAAAAAATAAGATAATATTTATAGACGAAGCTCAAAGAATAGAAAATATTGGCTTAACCATAAAAATGATAATTGACCAACTAGATAGTATAGAAGTGTATGTATCAGGTTCATCGGCATTTTATTTACAAAACAGTATCAACGAAAGTTTAACAGGTCGTAAATGGGAATACGAGTTATTTCCAATATCTTGGAGCGAATATGAAAAGAAGCATGGGTATTTACAAAGTTTACAGCAATTAGAAAACCGAATAATATATGGTTTCTATCCCGAGGTTCTTAACAATGTAGGCGATGAGCAAATAATATTAAAACAGTTGGCAAATAGTTATTTGTATCGCGATATTTTAGCATTCTCTGGTATAAGAAAGCCAGAAGTATTAGAGCAGTTATTAAAAGCATTAGCGTTTCAGATAGGCAATGAGGTAAGCTATAATGAGTTGTCGCAGGTAGTGGGGGTAGATAAAGCAACCATAGCAAAATATATTAGAATATTAGAGCAGTCTTATATTGTTTTTAGGCTGCCAGCTTATAGTAAGAACTTAAGAAATGAGATAAAACGAAATCAGAAAATATACTTTTACGATACAGGAATTAGGAATGCAATTATTTCTAATTTTACAAATCTATCTATGAGAAACGATAAAGGAGCCTTGTGGGAAAACTTTTTAATATCGGAACGGCAAAAACAAAATAAATATTTAGAAAACTTTACAGAAATGTATTTTTGGCGCACAAAACAACAGCAAGAAGTCGATTTAGTTGAAATAAATAATGATGAAATAACAGGCTTTGAATTTAAATGGGAGGCTAAACGGAAAATTAAATTACCTAAAACGTTTACGGAATCGTATAATGCTAAATCTGTAATAATAGATAAAAATAATTTTAGAGATTTTATAAATTAAAAAAAGGAAAGTCTCAACCTTAATCTTAATCTCAACCTTAATCTTAACCCCAAATGATAAACAATAAAAAATATGATAATAGATAAAATAGAAAACATAGACTTATATTCTGGTGTATCGGAAAATATTAAAAAAGCTGTAGAATATATAAAGCAGACCGATTTTTCGCGAATGGAAACAGGCAAGCACGAAATTAACGATAATATGTTTGTTTTAGTTAACGAATACGAAACACAAGAAAACGAATTAGGAATTTTAGAAGCCCACAAAACCTATATCGATTTTCAGTATATCTTAGAAGGCTCTGAGCTGATAGAATACGAATTACTAAACAATCAAAAAGTTCATACAGAATATAAAACAGAAGACGATTATATTTTGTATTTTAATACTGAGGCTAAAAGTCAAATACAATTTACCGCAGGAATGTTTGCGATACTTTATCCAAACGATTTACATTTGCCGGGAGTTATTAATAGACAAAAACAAAAAATCAGAAAAATAGTGTTAAAAGTGAAAATATAAGCTATCTCTTTTTTGCAGGACCGAGATGCTTTCACTACGTTCGGAATGACGAACAAATAAACAGCCGTTGCAGGAGCAACGAAGCAATCCCTCTCTAATTTCAAAGAGATTATTTCGCTATCGCTCATAATAACATCAACCCCACTCTTAACCATAAAACAAAACAATATGAAACTAATAGCAGAAACAGCATGGCACCACGATGGTGATTTTGAATTCTTTAAAAACTTGATAACAGAGATATCGACCAAAACGCAAACAGAAACCATAAAATTTCATATCTCATTAGATTTAGATGAATATATACATCCCGATCATGCAGGTTACCAATGGATGAAAGAACGAATGTTCACCGAGCAACAATGGGACGAAGTTTTAAATATAGCATTAAGCCATAACAAAAAACTAATGCTGTTGTTTAACGACAAAAAAGCCATCGATTTTGGAATGAAATATAAGCCCGAGATTGTAGAAATACACTCAGTGTGTTTAAACGATATTACACTATTGGAGCATCTTAATTCAAAAATAAATAAGGATACAAAAGTGGTTTTAGGCGTAGGAGGCTCCGATTTATACGAAATAGAAAATGCACTTTCTATTTTCAAAACACTTAATATGGTGTTAATGCACGGTTTTCAGAATTACCCGACCAAATACGAAGATATTAACTTTGGTAAAGTGCTTAAAATAATGCAGCTCTACCCGCAATTCGAACATGGCTATGCCGACCATACCGCATGGAACAACGAAAACAACATTCTTTTAACTTTGTTGGGAGCCAATTTAGGAATGCAATATATAGAAAAGCATGTTACAACAGTTTACGGCGAAGAACGTGTCGATTGGCAGGCTGCTATTAGTATAGAAATGTTTAACGAAATAGCAGAAAAACTAAAAGTAGTAGAACAAGCCTTTGGTAATGCCAAATTAGTATTAAATTCGGGTGAAAAATCGTATTCTACTTTTGGTACTAATAAAAAAGCGGCTATACTTTCCAAAGATGTAAAACAAGGTGAAGAATTTACAAACGAATCTTTTACCTTTAAAAGAACAGGGCAAAGTTCCGACTTATCGCAGTTAGATATTTTGGATAAAATAGGACAAAAAATATCAAAAGATTTAACTTTGGGACATTGTTTAAATAGTAAAGATTTTGAGTAAGAAAAGTGTCATTGCGAGATCAACGAAGCAATCCTCTACTATTGGGTATAGGTTACATCACTCTCGTTCGGAATGACGAACAAATAAACAGTCATTGCGAAGGAAGCATAACTCCCTCAATTTACAAAGAGATTATTTCGCTATCGCTCATAATGACGTTAATTTTACTCTCAAAAATAAAAAATATGAAAATAGGATTCTTTATAACAGCAAGACTTAAAAGTAGTCGATTAAAACAAAAAATACTTTTAGACTTAAACGGAAAGTCGGTTTTAGATAGAGTTATCGAAAGAGCCAAAAATGTTAAAGGCATTGATGGAGTAGTTTTATGTACTTCTACGAACCCACAAGACTCCGAATTATATAACAATGCTTTGTCCAATCAAATTCAGTTCTATGCAGGTTCCGAAGACGATGTATTGGATCGTTTATTGGGTGCTGCAAAATATTATGGATACGATGCATTTGTAAGTATTACAGCCGATAATCCCTTGTTTTCGATTTATACATCGAGTTTATTGGTCGATATGTATAAAAAAGAGCAACACGATTTTATCAATACAAAAGGTTTGCCTATTGGTTGTGGGACCTATTTGTTAAATACCAAAGCGTTAGAAGTTGTTAATTTTATGAAACAACAATCCGATACCGAGATTTGGGGACCATTTATAAACCGACCAGAGTTTTTTAATGTAGCAGAATTACAAGTAGAAAATGCTCTTTTCGACGAAAAACAAAGAATAACTTTAGATTACCCCG
>JAMOQL010000162.1 GCA_027064025.1 Bacteroidales bacterium | reverse complement strand
CATGGAATAAACCTAAAGAATATTGGGATAGCACGAGGTTTGAAGAACTTAACACTGAAGAAGCTAATATCTACAAAATGGTTGATACTATTGTCACCATTCCTGCTTTCAGAAATTTATATGACATGATAGCAATGTTTACATCTGGATATTATGCAACAAATTATTTCGACTTAGGCCCCTATTTCACAATATATAGTTTCAACCAAATTGAAGGTCACAGATTTAGAATTGGAGGAAGAACTAGCAATAAACTAAACGATAAAGTAAGACTATATGGACATCTTGCTTATGGAACAAAAGATCAAAAATTTAAATATGGATTAGGAGCATTATTTATTATCAATAAAAATCCAAGGCGTTCATTAGAATTTAGCTATAAAAATGACATGGAGCAATTAGGTGAAAGTGTCAGAGCATTAAAACAAGACAATATATTGTCAAGCGTTTTAAGAAGAGCGCCAAATAACTCACTAACAATGGTAGAATATTATAAATCTACCTTTGAATACGAATACTTTAATGGATTCAGCAATACTTTAACATTTACAAGAAGAAATATCTTCCCATTACAAAACAGCAAATTCGAAATATTTGAAAATGGAAAATCAAATCCACCCACATATTATAATAGCATAATTACTTCAGAGATAGAACTAAAAACACACTTCTGCTTTAAAGAAGTCTTTTTTGTTGATAAATTCAATCGAAAATCATTAGGCTCAAAATATCCTCAAATAGACCTCTGGTATACATATGGGATTCCTAGTTTTTTAAATTCCGGATTTAGTTATCATAAATTACAAATAGCTATAAGACAAAGATTTAACGTTGGCATCCTTGGATATTCTAAATATATTTTATCTACAGGTAAAATCTGGGGAACTCTCCCCTATCCTATTTTGGAAGTTCATCCCGGCAATGAAACTTTCAGTTTTGATGATTTTGCATACAATAGAATGAATTATTATGAATTCATCAGTGATGAATACTTTATGGCAAATTATTCTCACAATTTTCAAGGTTTATTATTCAATCACATTCCATTAATTAGAAAATTGAAGTGGAGGGAGGTAGTATACGGTAAAGTATTATTAGGTAGAATTAACAATAAAAACTGGAATTATTCTACTTTTCCTAATAACACATCAAAGCTTACAAAACCTTATTATGAAGTTGGTGTAGCTATAGAAAATATCTTTAAGGTATTAAGAATCGATGCTAACTGGCGACTATCATACCTAAATAAACCAATGGTAAAACCCTTCGGTATAATGATTTCCATGAGAATTGATTTTTAATTTAATAATTATTTAACAATTATTTTATAATTATTAAGGATAATAAGATTATTTTTGCCAAACACATATTACACTAAATATTATTAGAACTAAACACATATGACAAAAACACATTCTTTCCATATTCCGGTTATGGGAATTGGATTCACTATTGACACCCCCCTTAAAGTTTCATATTTAGGTATAGATTCAGTAGTTTCATTAGTAGATGATATGCTATTGGAGAAACTCCGTAAAATGTATAGCGAAAAATTTAAGCTTCCATATGAAGAAATTACCAATAAAATTGAAGATTTTAGAGCTAAGAGAATTGCATCCTATCTTGATATGATGAATGAACTTTCTGAAAATAAGTTTAATGATTTTAAAAAGAACACTTCTGAAAAAATTGAAAATATCAAAGAATACATCAATAGATTGCATGATACATCAACGCTAAAGAAAGAATTTAATGAGTTATTAAACAAAGAAATAAATTTTACGGAAATAAAAAACTGGTTTAATTCAAAGATTAAAAGAGGAAGCATTGATGTCAATATAATGACAAAAGTTGACAAAGACAATTTCAGAAATGGAGTAAAACTAGGTATAGAATTTAATGATGCTCACGCAGCACTAAGAGGATTTGCAAATTCAAAGATAGAATCTTCAATAATTCTTTCTGCAGGGATGAATCCAAGGCTATACAATTATATTGAACGTTTTGATGACTTTTACCCAAATGAAAACGGTTATATTAAAAAGAAGATTGTCCTCAAAGTAAGCGATTACAGATCAGCATTAATTCAAGGTAAATATTTTGCTAAAAAAGGACTTTGGGTATCAGAATATAGAATTGAATCCGGATTAAACTGTGGTGGACATGCTTTTGCGACTGATGGTTATTTGTTAGGACCTGTCTTAGAGGAATTTAAAAACAAAAAACAAGAGTTACACAAGGAATTACATAATCTGTTAATTTCGGCATTAGAAAGAAAAAATCGTAAGGCGCCAAAAGAAATACTTCCGATAAAATATTCGGCACAAGGAGGTGTAGGAACTGCAGAAGAACATCAATTTCTTCTAGACAAATATAATATAGACAGTGTTGGCTGGGGAACCCCGTTCCTATTAGTACCAGAGGCAACTACTGTTGATAATGAAACTTTAAATAAGTTGGTAGCTGCTAAAGAAAAAGATTTGTATTTGAGCAATATTTCACCTTTAGGAGTTCCATTTAATAGCTTAAGAGGCAATACAAAAGATGTAGAAAAAGAAGATAGAATTGCTAAAGGAAAACCAGGAAGTCCATGTCCTAAAAGATATGTAGCACTAAACCAAGATTATACAGAAAAAGGGCTTTGTACTGCATCATACAGATACCAAAAGATTAAAATTGATGAACTTGACAAAAAAGCTATGAATCCAGCTTTGTATTTGGAGAAATATAATAGCATAGTAGAGAAATCATGTACATGTGTTGGATTAGGAACATCAGCATTAATAGCTCATGGGATAGAAACAAAAACAGAAGGCCCAGGAGTATCTGTATGCCCAGGTCCAAATATGGCTTACTTTTCAAAAAAGAGATCCTTATCAGAAATGATTGACCATATTTATGGCAAAACTAATGTTATGCACAGAAATGACAGACCTAATTTTCTTATTAAAGAATTGAAAATGTATTTAGAACATTTTAAAGATAAGATATCAGAACAATCAGATGTTTTCTCAAAGAAAGAAGAAAAATATTTAAACCAATTTTCTAATAATTTACGAAACGGAATAAACTATTATACTGATCTTTTTGAAAATACTATAGATAAATTTACTGATATAAAGCAATCTGTTCTTGATGAACTAAATGAAAGTTATAATACACTTCAGAATTTAGAAATAAAGATAAACAGATTAAAGCCAGAAGAGATAAAAGTAAAAGTTCAATAAAAAATTAGATCTCAATTAATAGCATTGATTTTTTTAAGAACTCTAAATAATCGATAGAAATATGTAATTTTGTTCTTTTATAATAATTCATATTAATTAGGTAATAGATGAAGTTAAGGGCAGAGAACCTAGTAAAAGTATACAAACAACGAAAAGTTGTTAATGATGTAAGTATAGAAGTTTCGCAAGGTGAAATCGTTGGTTTATTAGGACCAAATGGAGCAGGTAAAACTACATCATTTTATATGATTGTAGGTTTAATAAAACCCCTATCGGGACATATTTTCCTTGACAATAAAGATATCACAAAAGAGCCCATGTATAAAAGGGCACAAAAAGGAGTTGGGTATTTAGCACAAGAAGCTTCAGTTTTTAGGAAACTAAGTATTGAAGACAATATTATGTCGGTACTACAATTTACAAAACTCAGCAAAGCAGAACAAGCTAAAAAACTAGAATCCCTTCTTGATGAATTTGGGCTTCAACATATACGTAAAAGCATAGGTATTTCACTTTCCGGAGGTGAAAGAAGACGAACAGAAATTGCCCGAGCATTAGCAGTCGACCCAAAATTTATACTTTTAGATGAACCTTTTGCAGGAGTTGACCCTATTGCGGTAGAAGATATACAAAGCGTAGTTTCAAGGTTAAAAGAAAAAAATATTGGAATATTAATAACCGACCATAATGTAAGAGAGACTTTAAGTATTACTGACAGAGCCTATTTACTATTTGAAGGAAAAATACTTAAAAAAGGCAAGGCAGAAGAATTAGTTGAAGACGAACAAGTTAGAAAAGTTTATTTAGGTAAAAATTTCGAATTAAAGAAATAATTATTTCTTTAATTGTTTTTATGAATATTTACATTAAATAATATATATTTG
>JAMOQL010000161.1 GCA_027064025.1 Bacteroidales bacterium | reverse complement strand
TTTATAGAAGAAATCCATTATCCGATTCTTACGATTCTATTGCTTATAGTTTGACAAATATTTATTCTGATACTAATTTGGTTAACGAGCGGGAGTATTGTTATTTTGTTGAAACAAAGGGCCGTTACCCCAATTCTATTTTAGATTATTCGATTCATAATTTATCTCAAATAGTTTGTGCTAATCCTATTGATACAGTACCTCCGTGCCAACCCAGATTTATGGTGAATTCTTTTTGTGATGATTTTTATAATGAGATAAAATGGTCCGTCTCAGATTCTTGTAAAAATGATATTTTACATTTTAATATTTATTATTCTTCCGTTTCCGATGGCGATTTAGAGTTGTTATATACTTCAGATTATAATACAGATAGTGTTTTTCTTCATTACCCAGAAGAATCTATTGCGGGCTGTTATGCTGTAACAGCGGTAGATTCATTTTTTAATGAGTCTGCGATTGTTCAAAAAATTTGCGTAGATAATTGCACCTATTATGAGTTGCCAAACGTATTTACTCCGAATGGTGATGGCCTTAACGATTTGGTAATTCCCGGTCCATATAAATTTGTTCAGAGAGTAAATATGAAAATTTATAACCGCTGGGGAACTTTGGTTTTTCAAACAGAAGATCCAGATATAAAATGGGATGGTAGATTTATGGATAATGGTAAATTACTTAGCCCAGGTGTATATTATTATGTGTGTGATGTTTATGAATATCGTTTGTCTGGGATAGAAGAAAGGGTATTAACAGGGTTTATTCAATTATCGGATCCAAAAGATATTAAGCATGACTAAAATATTTTTATTTTTTTTTGTGCTTAGTGGATTTTTTGCCCAATCGCAAACTGATGGTCAATTAATAATGAAGTCCAAATTTTTACTTTCTAATAATAGGCTAGAAGAAGCTCATCAGTTGATAGATAGTATACAATCAGAAAATTATTATTCAGATTTTATTGAAGCAGAAATATATTTTCGAAAGAAGGAATTCTCAAAAGCTATTGCAAGCTATTTATTGTCTAATCAGAAATTAAATTATTATTCAGATTTTCAGCTATCTAAGTCTTACGCTCAAATAGAACAATTCGATTCTGCTGCATATTATTTAAAAAGATATTTGTTATCGAAACATAAGTTGGCTTCGAATATTGTAAAAACTGATACAGATTTTGAGAGATTTAAAAAGTCGAAAAATTGGAATGGCTTAAATATAGATTCCTATTATTCGCAGAATGAAAAATCTATTGAGAGGGCGATATACTACAAAAATAGGAAAGAACTAGATTTGGCTTTAGATATTTTAGATGAGCTTATTCTTAATAATAAAGATTTTTTAGACGCTTATTATTATCGAGCAAAATTTATCGTTTTGTTGAATGAGGATTATAAGTACGCTATTAAGGATGTGAAAAGAATTATTAATATTGAGCCAACAAATTACAAATATAATAAGCTATTAGCTGATTTGTTTTTTCACGAAACAAAGTATAAAAAAGCTCTAGGATATTATTTAAAAGCTGAACAATTATTTCCATACTCATTGAGCGATTTACTGAAGATTTCTAAATCCTATTATAGAATGGGAGAGTACGGAAAGGCAATTTTATACGCTTCAAAGTACGTAGATATTGCTCCAAAAGATATAGAGGCTCTTAAGATTCTAGGTCAGATTTATTATGATGAAGGAGAGATGCAAGCATCTATAGATGTTTTGAATAAAGCTGTTTTTATAGATTCTCGACGAATAGATATTTTAGTAGCAAGAGGGAAAGCCTTCTTAGAACATGATGAGTATCAGCGGGCTGGCAGGGATTTTAATATTGCTCTAGATTTAGATTCTGATAATGGAGAATTGTGGTATTTAAAGGGATTAGCATTTCTGTATCAAGACAAACGAGATGAGGCTTGTAGGTATTTTACCAAAGCAAGTTATCTAAATTATTATAAAGCCGATGAGTACTTGCTTAAAGAATGTCAGAAGTAATTATCTGGTAGTATCCCATAAACTGTGTAAAGTGAAAGTCTAATGGTTCCAAGTTACCGTTAGACTTTTTATATTTATATAACCAAACACAGAACAATGGACAA
>JAMOQL010000160.1 GCA_027064025.1 Bacteroidales bacterium | reverse complement strand
AACAGCAAGATTGCTAATAATAGGAACTCCCTGACTATATTCGGTACCTGCACCAAAAATATAAGTTGTTTTCATGTTTATTCCTTAATTAGCCCAACGTCATGGGTCACTTGCCGACATGAAGCAAGCCCGAAGGGCGCAGCGAAATGGCGGTCAAGTGCACCCATTTGTTAGCTCTCGAAATATTCATTTATCCAATACAGATACCAGTCATCATAAATATAATCATAAACTTTACTCAATATGGTTTGCCTAGTATTTTCTGATAAAAGTGCTGCATACAAAATTAAAAATTTTGATAAAGGATAAAATTGCGGTTTTTGATTTGGGAACAAATACATGCGAAGTTTCTGAGGAAGTTTTTTTAACTTGGCCAACTCATTAATGTTTTGGGCAACAAATGCAGCATCGCGTGGCCCGAAGGAAATTTGTTCTTCTAAAAGACTTGCTACTACATCTTCTTTAAACGGAAGCACTCTTGGAGTTATAGACATTACTTGACGCGCTAAAAAGGCATCTTGTTTCCACAATTTTTTTTGAGTTTGTATAGAACCTAATATTTTATTTGGTCGCTCATATTTTGCAGCAAACCATAGATAAGAATAAAATTGAAACTTAGTAAATTCATCTTTTTTAAGTAATTTTAATATGTGCTTGACAAAAGATTTGCCTAATTTATTATATGGAATATGCCAATCAGTTAGCAGTTTAACAATAAAATATAACGAAATATCGTCGTAGAAGGATGCTTTTTGCAAAATTTTCAAAATTGATTTCCCTGTTTTCTTTGAGAAACCTAGTAGCTTAAAATAATAACATATATTCCCTCTGATAGCCGGATATTCCAGAAAAAAATCTTCAGCAATGGGTAGAAATTCAAGGGATTTTAATTTGCCCGCAACTGTAAAAAATCGTTTTGTCACCTTTATCCAATTTTGCAACTGCGTATTACTGCAATGTATTTTGAACTTTTCTTGAAGTTGAGCTGAAGCATTCTGAAGAGCTTGTGAGTCACATAAATCAGTTTCTTTTAAAATTTTATCTAAGAAAAGATTAAAATTTACTAAAAAATGTTCTTTCACTTCCTCTGAAGAATATATATGTGTTTTACCAAGATTTAATGCCAATCCCCTGCTCTTCAATACTTCATTTAAGTCACCTAATATGAGGCAAGCATTATTAAAATCGTCAACACCAAAATTAATGTCGTCCATCCATCTAACAAAGCTATTCTGGGTTCTCTCTTTCAATACCTCATCTATTTCAAACAGTAAAACATGAGCTAATAATCTGAATGCTTCCAAATTTATAGTAGGTAGGCCCTTGAGGGAAGTAGGCAGATAATCAGGATGCCATGATAATTCTTCTACAATATAAAACAATAAGTCTAAAACAGTCTCATGGGTTTTTACTCGACTAGAAATCACATGTCTTAACTCTCTTAATCCAATATTATCATAATAATTAGTTAAATCAGTTACGACTAAGTATGGGTAATCTTTTGCAAATTTAAGAATATCTCTTTGAAATTTTTTCCATCTAGCAAGCCATGAATAATCATTTGCTATCTTTATCTCATGAGGTAATTTTAGTGAATGTTTATCTCTCGAATAATAGGCTTGTTTTGTAGGACTACTTTTTAAAAGTGCTGGAGCTAAGTTTTCCACTATGGTTTGAAGTATGAGGGCATCTGTAGGAGTTGGTAACATTAAATGGCGACATATTCCATATTTTTTCTCCATTCTGTAAATAAGTGGTGGAGAAACTTTATACTGACCTGACAATATAGCTTTTCTAATTTGTTTTGCTTTTTGTTCTATATTATAATTGAAATCATAATAATCATATAAGTCCAGTAACTCCAAGGAGCGTAACTGCTTGCGAACTATTGTTCTCCAAACCTTTACAAGGTTTTTTTCTGTAAAAATTTGTTTGAGTTCTTTTCTTCTTTGTATTAAAAAGCGTGCAGTAGTTGTCATTTTATATCAGCTAACGCCCAAGTTCACCCGCCCGCCGTATGGCGGGTCGGGTGGAAAGATTTGTTAGAGTTAATAATAATATGAAGTTTTAATATAACTATATCTTCTATGCTCT
>JAMOQL010000159.1 GCA_027064025.1 Bacteroidales bacterium | reverse complement strand
TGCTCAGATTAAAGCTATGAAAAAAGTATCGGGAACATTAAAAACAGATCAAGCACAGTATCGTGAACTTGAAGCATTTGCTAAGTTTGGTTCTGATTTGGATAAAGCAACTAAATCTGTTCTTGAAAAAGGAAAAAGAAATGTGGAAATTCTTAAACAAGGATTACACAAAATTATGCCAGTAGAAAAACAGATAGCTATTATTTATTGCGGTACTAAAGGGTTAATTACTGATGTGCCTGTTAATAAGGTTAAAGAATTTGAAGAAGATTTTTTAGCTAATATGGAACAGAATCAAGGAAAAACCCTTGAAACATTGAAAACCGGAAAATTAACCGATGAAGCTATTAAGGTTATTGAAAAAGTAGCTGCTGAGGTTGCGTCAAAATATATTAAGTAGGCTTAGGCTAATTTATTGAAAAGTAATATTACAGATGGCAAATTTAAAAGAAGTTCGTACGCGTATTGAGTCGGTGAAATCAACACGACAAATTACAAGTGCAATGAAGCTGGTTGCTGCCTCTAAATTGCGAAAAGCTCAAAATGCTATTATTGGTATTAGACCTTATGCAAATAAGCTCCAAGAAATAATGGGTGGATTGAGTTCAAGCATTGGTGGAGAGAATGTTTTCTTGCGTGCTGGCGACGAAGAAAAAGTACTTGTTGTTGTGTTCTCTTCTAATAAAGGACTTTGTGGACCATTTAATACTAATATTATTAAAACGGCAAACCGCTTAATAGAAGATAAATACAGCCAACAAGCTTCTAAAGGAAATGTTCATGTAATCTCGTTTGGAAAAAAAGGTTCCGACTTTTTTGAAAAAAGTAATCTCTCTTTTGATGGGAGATATGATAAGATTTTTGACGCTCTTACTTTTGATAATGTTTCTGCTGTTGCAGAAAAAATTATGGATAGTTTTAAAAGTAATGCTTACGATAAAGTAGAGTTGGTGTATAATAAGTTTATTAACGCTGCTACTCAACGCATTGTTGTTGAAAATTATTTACCTATAGAAGCATCAGAAACAGAATCTTCTGTTAATATTGATTATATCTTCGAACCAAGTAAAAAAGAGATAGTTACCGAACTTATTCCTAAAAGTTTAAAAATACAACTGTATAAAGCAATACTCGATTCTAATGCTGCCGAAAATGGCGCACGTATGACTGCAATGCATATGGCTACTGATAATGCTAGTAAGATGATAAAAGAACTTCAATTGTCGTATAATAAGGCTCGTCAAGAAGCTATTACTAACGAAATACTTGAGGTTGTTTCAGGGTCTGAAGCTTTAAAAGGATAATACAGTATAATTTAATATAAAAAGAGGCTGTCTCATTTGCTTTTGAGACAGCCTCTTTTGTTTTGTGGTATTACTCTTATTTTTTATTCACTTGTTGTGATAAAACCTGTTTTATTTGAAGATGAGTGAAATTGATTTATGCCTTGTTCCATATGAAATTGGGTCTCCTTAATTTGAAGCTTTTTTCATTTGTTCACGACTTCCTTTGTCATTTTGCTCCAGTTTTATATGCTATTGCTTATCTGTTTTTAATTTCCTCTTCTAGTTTAGCAAACCATTTTTCTCCGTATTTTCTGATTAATGGCGTTTTTAAAAATTTATATACTGGCACACCTAGCTTTTCGCCTAGCGTACATGCATCTTTACATACCTCCCATTGATGATAATTAATAGCATCATAGTCGTTGTGCTTTGTAATTCGAATAGGATACAGATGACACGATATGGGTTTTTGAAAATCAATTATTCCTTTCTCGAAAGCTTTTTCAATACCACAAGAAGCAATACCATTGTCATCAAAAATTGTAAAGGCACACTCTTCGCCATTAATTAATGGTGTAACAATATCTCCTTCATAGTCATACTCAAAAACACCATTTTTTTTAATAGCCTCTTGACCTTCTTTTCTAAGAAAGGGTAATATTTCGTCAATATAATCCTCTAAATAAGAAACCTCTTCCAGTTCTAAGGGAGCTCCGGCATCGCCTGCCACGCAACATTCTCCTTTACATTTTTGTATATCGCATACAAATTTTTTTTCCACTAGTTCGTCCGAAACTATAGTGTCTTCTACTACAATCATA
>JAMOQL010000158.1 GCA_027064025.1 Bacteroidales bacterium | reverse complement strand
AAATCCCAAGTATTTAAAACCTGCTACACTATCTTTGAAATAAATAGATTGATAAAAATAAGATTCAACTTCTTTGTCAGTAGAATTATATCTTCTATTGTATAAAAGACTTTGCTCAAAATTAATATCACCTAAGAACAAATATTGGTCTTGAGGCTGGTAATACGAAACGGCTGCAGTCTCGAAACGAGTTATTGATCTAACATTCTGAGAAAATGAAAAATTCCAAGCAATGATAAACAAAAGAAAAAGCCAAAAAGACATTAATCGAGACATCTATTGTTAATTAAATTGTATCAAAGTTAGTAATAATATTACTTTATCAGTTTCTGAATCTCATTAAGTTTATTTAAAGCTTGCATGGGAGTCAAATTATTGACATCGATATCAATTATTTCGTCTCTAACTTTAGATAATACAGGATCATCTAATTGGAAAAAACTAAGCTGATATCCCTCTCTGTTCTTTGCCATTTCCTTTACAGATTTAGCCTTTTTATGAGTTTCATTTTGAGATTGATTACCCTCTAATTCGAGCAAAATTTCATCGGCACGTTTAATAACAGATTTAGGCATACCAGCCATTCTAGCCACATGTATTCCGAAACTGTGAGAAGTTCCACCAGGAACTAATTTACGAATAAAAACAATTTTATTATCCATTTCTTTAACCGCAACATTATAATTTCTGATGCGTTTAAATTGACTCTCCATTTCGTTCAACTCATGATAATGAGTTGCAAATAAAACTTTTGCTCTATTTTTAGTCTGTTCATGAATATACTCGGTAAGTGCCCATGCTATAGAAATACCATCGTAAGTGCTTGTACCTCTGCCAATTTCATCTAATAAAACTAAAGAACGCTCCGACAAATTATTCAAAATACTTGCTGTTTCGTTCATCTCTACCATAAAAGTAGACTCGCCAGCGGAAATATTATCGGAGGCACCCACTCGTGTAAAAATTCTATCTACTAAGCCAATCTCCGCCGACTCAGCAGGAACATAAGAGCCCATCTGAGCCATCAGGGTTATTAATGCGGTTTGTCGAAGTAAAGCAGATTTTCCAGACATATTAGGACCTGTAATTATTATAATTTGTTGCTTTTTATTGTCTAAAAAAACATCGTTGGCCACATAGCTTTCTCCAATCTCTAATTGCTGTTCTATTACTGGATGTCGACCTTGTTTAATATTAAGTTCCAATCCATCATTTATCAATGGACGAACATAATTATTTTCCTGTGCAATTATTGAAAACGATAACAGCACATCTATTTCTGCAACAATACTTGCATCGAGCTGAATAGACTTAATATAAGCACTTAATTCTACAACTAAATCTGTATAAATTTGACTCTCTAAAACTTGTATTTTTCCTTCAGCACCAAGTATTTTTTCTTCATATTCTTTAAGCTCTTGGGTGATATATCTTTCGCTTCCAGTAAGGGTTTGTTTACGAATCCATTCTTCTGGTACTTTATCTTTATGCGTATTTCTGACTTCTATAAAATAGCCAAAAACATTATTAAAGCTTATTTTTAAAGTTGGAATTCCTGTATTTTGAATCTCCCTATTTTTTATTTCTTCCAAAAATTCTTTACCCGATGAAGAAATCTTTCTCAATTCATCGAGTTCAGAATTAATCCCCTCGTTAATAATCTGTCCTTTACTAATAAGATTTGGTGCATCTTCTCGAATTTGCAAGATAATTTTATCACGAATACTTGCACATAAATTAATCTGCTCGCCCAATCTATTTAAAGCTGGTTCTTTTGCATTAATACAACTATTCTTTATCGGTTCCAAAGCAGCCAAACCTCTATACACTTGCAAAACTTCTCTAGGCGATATTCTGTTAACAGCTACCTTTGAAATTAATCGTTCAAGATCTCCAATTTTTTTTATTTGCTGACTTAAATTTTCAGACTCTTCGGTATGTGTCGACAAAAATTCTACAACATTATGCCTATCATTGATTGTTTGTATGGTCTTAAGCGGCAAAGCCATATATCTTTTAAGCAAACGGCTACCCATAGGAGAAGCTGTTTTATCCATCACCGAAATTAAAGTCTTTGCATCTTCGCTTCCTGCGTAAAATAATTCTAAATTTCGGATAGTAAATTGATCT
>JAMOQL010000157.1 GCA_027064025.1 Bacteroidales bacterium | reverse complement strand
TATAACAAGATCATTATTGTCGGTATATATTGCAGAATAAATATCCTGTCCATCAGACTCAATAGATATGGATTTAGGTTTAGTAGGATAAGCCCAATTATTACTTACTAAATTCGAACTCCAAGTTCCATTATATGAATATATACAAACCGAATCGGATACTCCTGCAATATATTTAGTATCAGAATTCACTGTAAAATCGATGTCAGAGAAGCTGTTTTGTAGGGCTGGAGGATACGAAGCTGAAATATTATTAAAACTGCTACCATCGGATTGATATAAAATCGGATTTCCAGAACTTGGGTTATCCAAGATTACTGTATAAAGTGTATTATTATAAACTTTTGTTTTTACAAAATTGATTCCATTATTACTACTTCCAAAACTACCTAAACTATTCCATAAATAAGAGTTAGTCGAACCACCATTTCCTCCACTCGAAATAGTGGATTCGTTGCTTTCGTTTTTACAACTGCCCTGAGCATAAGGGTCGTTCATGTTTTTAAACCTAAACGTATAAGTTGCATCTATTTTATAGGAGGCTTTAGAATCGTATTCTACACTATTTGAATAAAAAATATATTCTCCATTCTCATCAGTACCTCCATTCACATTTGTAACCAAACTTTCGTAACCATTTTCTTCTCCAATTTTTGTTATTTTGTAGGAATGCTGAAGAAAATTACTAACAAAGACATTGGTATCCTTCCAAGATAAAGTAAACTTATTATCTTCTTTTTTTACAGTTAGTTCAATTGGCTGAAGTAGGTATGACCAACCTTCAGTTGTTGTACCCGAATATTGACTATCATCAATATCTGATGAAACGGCTTTAATACGGTAAGAATAATGCGTCCCAAAATCAATTTTATTATCAGACAGATGTAGACCATAATCATCGAATGGAGGTTGTTCTATATAACCCGCATCTAGCCAATTACCATCAGAGCCACGCCTTTCTATGCTATAATGGGCATTAGGATTGGCTTCCCAATTTAGATGTACTACGCCTAAATAAGTACCTTGAGAAACACTAATACTCGACGGTGCATCTAATACCTCGTCCTTTTCGCAGGCGGAAAACAACAGTATTAAAAAAACAAGACTAGTTGGTAATAAGAAACGAAGACGATAGGTTTGTAAAAGCATGATTATAAGTTTTTTAATCAAAGTTATTGATTATTTCTATATTTCAATTAATTTTTGAAATATTCTTTTCTCTTTATCGTTCATTTCACGAAAATCATATTCAAATTTATAACCAAAAGACTCTGCCATAATTCTTATCGAATTGGCAATGTCTTTTCTGTTTGGCATATTTAAATCGGGCAATGCAAATATTATAATCATTTTATTTGCCTCAATTTTAAACACATCAATAACCCCAAGTTCTCTGAGTGTTTTAGATACATCAGGATATTCAATTAAATTAATAATATTAATTAAATCTTGTTCGTTCATAACGATTTAGAATTTCTGTAAACTTCCTGATTTAAAAGCATCATAAGCTTCTTTTATGCTCATATTGCCTGCACCAATATAACAGTCTGTCCCCAATTTTTGTAACACAGTTGCAGCATTTCCTCCAGGACCATTCCCTGTAATAAGCACATTTGCTTTTAATTCTGATAATTTTTGTGCAGCTTTTGGTCCAGCTCCATGAGCCTCATTTTCTACATCTTTATTATCTACAAATGATAATTCTTTAGTTTCTTCGTCGTAAACTACAAAAAATTCTGTTCTTCCAAAGCGTGGATCCATTTTAGAATCCCACTCTGTTCCTTTTGTTGTAAATGCTATTTTCATATCTTTTATTTTAAATATTTATGCTAATTTTTTTATTTTCTCCCAAGATTGTGTTAAAATATCTTTTAGTTTATTATCCTTTAGTTCAACAACTGTTTTACAATCTGTCATCGCTTTTGTAAAATTTTCGTCGTATGGTAGACTTGCTAAATGGATAATATCTTCTTCTTTTAAAAATTTTAATATTTCATTAGTTTTATTCATATTAATATCCGATTTATTGATAATACATCCTGCCTTAATATGAAATTTATGAACTAATTCGTAAACTCGTTTTAAATCGTGCAAACCCGATACTGTTGGCTCGGTTACTAAAACAACAAAATGAGCACCCGAAAGTGATGACACAACTGGGCAACCGACACCAGGAGATCCGTCTACTAAAATATAAGGCCTATTATATTTTTCGGCAATTTCTTTTGCCATATTTTTTACATGAGCGACTAATTTGCCAGAATTATCAGCTCCAATGCCTAATTTTGCATGAACAAATGGCTGATTAAACCTTGTGTTTGCGATATGCCATTTCCCTACATTAAGTGGTATATTTGTAATTGCATCAACAGGGCAAACTCTTGCACAATAGCCACAACCCTCGCAAGAAAGCTCATCAACAGTATGTATTCCGTTACTTACATCAATAGCCTCGAATCGACAAACATCGAAACATTTACCACATTGTGTACAAATATCTTGATCAATTACAGCAAGTTCGCCACTATAAAAATCTTCTGATTGTGCATTTTCTGGTTGTAAAAGAATATGCATATCGGCAGCATCTACATCACAATCTGCAATAACTACATCTCTATCACCAAGCACAGCAAACGATGCTGTTATCGAGGTTTTTCCTGTTCCTCCTTTACCTGATATTACAACTATTTCTTTCATTTTGTTGTCTTTTTTAGCTTGATGATAAAATCTTGTACCTTCTGCAATTCTTCTTTTACTTCGGGAATTTTATTCCACAAAAGCTCTCCTTTTGAATACAATTCTGCAATTGCTCTTAGGTTTGGAATTTTGGCTAATATAGGAATATTATTTTCAGCACAGTATTTATCAATATCCTTATTCCCAATTCCATAACGATTTATAACTACACCAAAATCTTTTTTTAATTCTTTCATAGTTTCAATAGCAAGAATCACATCATTCAAACCAAATGGAGTAGGCTCTGTTATCAGAATAATAAAATCGGCATCTTTAGTTGCCTCTATTACCGGACACGAAGTTCCTGGAGGAGAATCATACAACTTGTAAATATTATCGTCGGGGAACTTCTTATCAACATAATCAAGTGTTTGTTTAATAAGTGGAACAGCTTGCTCTTCGCCAATATTTAAACGACTTTCTATAAAATTAAAATTATCGGTTTTATATTGTTTTAACTCGCCAATCTTTTGCTTCTTCATAGGAAGCGAATTTGTTGGGCAAAGCTCCGAACAGGCATAACATGAATGACATAATTCGGGAAAAACCATTATCATATCTACAATTTTAATAACTGCATGATAATTACATACATCTTGGCAATTTCCACAAAGTGTACAATCTGTTTTATTCCACTCAGGAATCATTTTATACTTATCTTCCTGATGTATTAGTTTCGATTTCAGAAATAAACCTGAATTAGGCTCTTCTACATCTAAATCGGTCAATACAACCTTATTGGTTTGTGATAAAAAAGAAGCTAAATTTGTAGAAAGAGTTGTCTTCCCTGTTCCTCCTTTTCCACTTGCTATTGCTATTTTCATAAAATAGTTTATAAAGTTTGTAAAATAGAAAGTTCATAAAGCTAAAAAAGCTTTATGAACTTTACTTTAAAGATTTTACTTTTTATTAAGTAATTCTTCTCTAATCATTGTGTGTCCGCATTTTGGACATTTTAGAGTTGTGCATTTAACGCCTTGCTGATGTGCAACTTTTTCGCCACATTTTGCACAAACACACGAGCCTCCGTTGCCAAATGCTCCTCCATTGTTTCTACCTTGTCCGCCGCCAGAACCTAATCCTTTACCAGAACCAAGTCCTTGTCCTTTACCTCCGCCGTTTCCTTGTCCACGGCCTCCACCATTTCCTCTACCTGAACCAATCATAATTCTATTAAATTAATGTTTTTAACTTTTCTTCTAATTTTTGTAATTGATCTTTTAGAATGTTAATTTCGTTTTCAATCAAAGTTTTTTCTGAAACATCAACTAAATTAGAAACTCCTTGCTGACGAAATTCAAAGCCCATTCCTCGACCAAAATGATTTCTGTTTCCTCGTCCATTTCCTCTAGGGAAATTATTTTCAAATCCTGCTTCATTATTACCTACGCAATAACCCAAAGCTCTTCCTGTTTTAGGGCCGTTTCCCATAGGTCCTGTTTTGTCTCCTCGTGGCATAATTTTTTTGTTTTTAATTATTAATTTTGATACAAAGATAATGCACATATGTGCATTATAAAAATTATGACAGATGTTTTTTAACAGGAATCAATATTCTCTAGGTAAATCTTACGAGTTGTGATAAGGATTAAATTTTTTAACTCTATGGAAGCAACGGGAGAATAAAATTAATTATTGCATTAGCTCGGAAGCATCTTTAATACTAATACGTTGGCCTTGATAGAAAGGCACCACAAAACTTCCCTTAAAACCTTTGGCTCGCATTTTATTTTTGAAGACATTTGCTTCTTTCATATTTTTAAATTGGCCTGTTGTATATTTGAATAAACCATTATGGAAGTACGCAAAATCTGCCTGATGTTTTAATTTAGACCAACTTAATCCTTTTTGTTTGCCAGAGGTCATTATCTGCACTCGGAAAACTAAAGAATCTGTAGCTTCCTGCAAAGAAGCAATTATTGGCTTAGTCTGATAATCAGCTAAACGATGTGAAAATACTCTAGGATATATTTTCTGAGCTGTTTTTCTGTAACAAGAATTATAGTGCCACCATTCTGTAGTAATGCCCATAAACCCTGCTTTCTTCATTATTGTTTGTAATAAAACACGATTTTTATATTGCTTTTCGGATAACTTACCAGATTTATGATATTGCTCTTGATAAAAAGGATAAGCAAGTTTCTGAAAGCTATCGAAAGTTGTAGCCATATCGAGCGCTTTTCCTTTTTCGTCAACAATAGAAAGATCTACAGCGGCACCGTAATTATGCAAAGAACCATATTTAGGGTTAGATAAATATTTTGATTTTTTACTTGGAGCCACCTTTATTTTATCCCACATTAATTGTTGAATAGAAACAGGGCGAGTAGCATCGTATATTATTAACGAATAAGCAGGAAGAGTATCTTTTAATAAGTGTTGGGCCGCAACGACTTTTTCTGCTACATCTTTTTGCAAGTAAGCTTGATTAATTTTGCCATACATATTCATTTTCATAAAATTATTCTTCGAAGCGTAACGCAAATCGACTTGAATAGTAGAATCTAACGCTTGAACATTTTGTAATTTTAAAAAAATATAAACCCGTTCTAACTCAGAAGTATCTCTAGATATTGGCATAAGCATATTTTGCCCGTAGGTCCAAATAGAAATAAATAGTAATATGTTAATGAATATAGCTTTCATGAATTTAAGTTGACAAAGATAGAAATTAGCAGACTTTATAAGTAAAATCAAACAATAAGTTTTATTTTTATATTTCTTTAATAAATTAATATCAGTTATTAATAATAATACATTATTATAAAATCATGAATATGAGAAAATTTCTTAGCCTGAGCTTAACAGTTTTACTAACAATTAGTATACTTAACGCACAAACAAAATCGGAATATAAAACTCAAACTTTTAAATCTGGAGTTGGAGAAAAAGAACTAACTATCGACGATGCTGTTATTGGTCAATATCGACAGTTATATCCTAAATATATTACAAATATTCGCTGGCGAGATGCTCAGAATTACACATTTATCAAAGATTATAGCCAAGTAGAATTAGCAAATATTAAATCTTCTAAAACAAAAACACTGTTTTCCTTAGATAATATTAATGCTATGTACAATAAAGCTGGTTTAGATTCATTACGATATATTGCATCTATTGATTGGTTAAACAAGAGTCAATTTTCGCATCAACAAGGAAATACTTTTGTAATAATTGATACTAAAAAGAAAGCTATTATCAAAACTATAAAATTTAACGAAAAGGCCGAAAATATTGAATATCAGAAAGATGCTGGATTCTTGACATATACTATTGAGAATAACTTATTTATTAATGATGGAAAAAAAGAAACTGCAATAACAAAAGATGAAAATAAAGGTTTAGTTAATGGGCAGACTGTTCATCGCAGTGAATTTGGTATTACAGGAGGAATATTTTGGTCACCAAAAGGGAATTTATTAGCTTATTACCATAAAGACGAAACTATGGTTGGGGATTATCCTTTGGTTGATATTACCCAAAGAGAAGCTACAGTTAAAAATATCAAATATCCAATGGCGGGAATGAAAAGCGAAGAAGTATTGCTTGCTGTTTATAATCCAAAATCTGAAAAAACTATTTATTTAAAAACAGGGGAACCTAAAGAACAATATTTAACAAACATTACTTGGAGTCCTGACGAAAAATCGATTTATATTCAGGTTCTTAACAGAGAGCAAAACCATATGAAATTAAACCGTTATAATGCGGAAACAGGTGAATTTGAAAAAACATTGTTCGAAGAAACCAACGATAGATATGTTGAACCAGAACATCATTTAGTGTTCTTAAAAAATAAACCTGACGAGTTTTTGTATTCATCGGAAAAAGATGGTTTTGAACATCTTTACAGATATAATACCGATGGAAAATTACTGAATCAAGTAACCAAAGGAAACTGGATTGTTTACAATTTTGTAGGTTTCGACCAATCGGGGAAAAATGTAATTGTGTATACAACAACTAATGGTCCTCTGGAAAAACAAGCTTATGCTGTAAATATTGAAACAAGTAAAATGACACTTTTGACACCCGAAAAAGGGCATCATTCAATTTTCTTAAACCCTAATGCCGATATATTAATAGATGGTTATTCAAGTATAACAGTTCCTCACGATTATAATATTAGAGATTTATCTGGTAAAAAAATTAGAGCAATTCAATCTGCCGAAAATCCGTTAAAAGATTATAAAATGGGAGAGATGACCATTGGAACCATAAAATCTGCCGATAAAGAAACTGATTTATATTATCGATTAATTACGCCTCCAAATTTTGATAAAAATAAAAAATATCCTGTTATTGTTTATGTTTATGGAGGTCCTCATGCTCAGTTAATTACTGATTCTTGGTTAGGCTCGTCACAAATGTGGTTATATTATATGGCACAAAAAGGATATGTAGTTTTTACGGTTGATAATAGAGGTTCTGCACATAGAGGCAATAAATTTGAAAGCATCATTCACCGACAAGTAGGAGCCGCAGAAATGGCTGACCAAATGCAAGGTATCGATTTCTTGAAATCTTTAGGCTATGTCGATATGGATAGAATTGGTGTAGATGGTTGGAGTTATGGTGGTTTTATGACTACAAATTTAATACTAACACACAGTGATGTTTTTAAAGTAGCTTGTGCTGGTGGTCCTGTAATTGATTGGAAATTTTACGAAGTGATGTACGGTGAACGTTATATGGATACTCCTCAAGAAAATCCTGATGGCTATGCAAAATCGAATTTAGCAGCAAGAGTAACGGATTTAAAAGGTCGATTAATGATTATTCACGGTGGTCAAGATCCAACTGTAGTTTGGCAAAACTCACAAACTTTTATAAGAGAATGTGTTAAAAATAATATTTTAATGGATTATTTTATTTATCCGACTCACGAGCACAATGTAAGAGGAAAAAATAGAGTCCATTTGATGATGAAGATTAGTCAATATTTTGATGACTTTTTATAATTAATTCTCAGTTTCAAATTATCGATTAACAAAAGTGATAGACCAGCAAACCATAGGAAAAATATTAGATACTGCTGACATTGTAGATGTGGTTAGCGACTATGTAACGCTTAAAAAACGGGGGGTAAATTACATAGGTTCATGCCCATTTCATAACGAAAAAACTCCTTCGTTTACGGTTTCTCCATCGAAAGGGATTTGTAAATGTTTTGGCTGTGGTGCAGGTGGAAATGCCGTTAATTTCATTATGGAGTTGGAAAACATGAGTTATCCAGAGGCCTTAAAACAATTAGCGCGTAAATACAATATTCCCATCGAAGAAAAAGAATTAAGCGATGAGGAAAAGAAAGAAAAATCTAAACTTGAAAGTTTACGAATAATAACCGATTTTGCGGGAAAATATTTTAACAACGCTCTCTTAAATTCGGAAGAAGGAATAGCTATTGGACTCTCGTACTTTAAAGAACGTGAGGTATACAGAACTACCATAGATAAATTTCAGTTAGGGTATTGTTCGAATAAGGGAGCAGAGTTTACCGAAAATGCAAAAAAAAATGGATACAAAGAGGAGTTACTAACCGAATTGGGATTGACCAAAAAAGGACAATATAGCTCTTTTGATTTCTTTAAAGGAAGAGTTATTTTTCCAATCCATAATTTATCGGGACACGTTATTGCCTTTGGAGGGCGAACGCTCAAAAAAACAAAAGAAATAGCCAAATATTTCAATTCTCCAGAATCACCACTTTATCATAAAAGCGATGTTCTTTATGGAATTTATCAAGCCAAACGATCTATTACCTCTACTGATAAATGCTATCTGGTCGAAGGCTACACCGATGTTACTTCTTTGCACCAAGCTGGCGTAGAAAATGTAGTTGCATCTTCGGGTACTGCATTAACGAAAGGACAAATTCGTTTAATAAAACGTTTTACACAAAATATTACTATTCTTTACGATGGAGATGCTGCTGGAATTAAAGCCGCTCTTAAAGGTATCGATTTGGTTTTAGAACAAGGGATGAATGTAAAAGTGGTTCTTTTACCTGAAGGTGAAGACCCTGACTCTTTTTCAAAATCACAAAGCCATACCGAATTATTAGCTTATATCAACGATCAAGAAAAAGATTTTATTCACTTTAAATCTGAATTGTTATTAAAAGATGCTAAACAAGATCCTGTAAAAAGAGCAGAAGCTACACGAAGCATTATAGATTCTATTTCGAAAGTTTCCGATACTTTTCTGAGAACAGAATACGTAAGAACTACTTCAATTATCATGAAGATAAAAGAAGATATTCTTAATAATGAAGTTCGAAAAAGAATTCATAAAATAATTGAAAAAGAAAATAAGCAACAATTTAATCTCCCTTCTACAGAATCGAATAGGCAATTTTCTCCTAGTCAATCGGAAGTTAAAGACTATAACGAATTTGGTAAAGAATATTTTAATACTATAGAAGTTGCTTTGCTTAAATATTTAATTAAATATGGTAATAATAATCTCGAAATAGAAAATGATATTCACGAAATTGAGATTAAAACAGTGGCTCAATATATCTTCGATGAATTAATGATTGATGAAATTAATTTTACTAATGAGATTTATGCAGATATATTCTTACGGGCCTTCGAATATCATCGTGTTGAAGGGAAAATAAGTCAGGACTTTTTTATTAAGCACACAGACCCTTATATTTCAAAAGTTTCTTCTGATATTATTGTTTCTAAATACGAATTAAGTCAATTGTACGAAAAACAAGATATTGTTATCGAAAAAGAAGAAAGAAAACTAAGTGAGCTGATTCCTAACAATATAATAATATACAAAAGTCGATCGTTGAATAAATTATCTAAAGAAATAGAAAGAAAAATAAAACTTATTTCTAATACAAAACCCTTAGATATAGAAAAAGAAAATGAATTATTAATTCAGCAGCAAAAAATTAAAAATGCAATTCAGAAAATGTCTGGATTAATTAATAGAGTAATTCCCTAGCTTGCCGCAGATAATTGAGTAGATTTGTTATAATCTTCAAGAGCTTTTTTACTATTATTTAATGAATAATAAGACAGTGCTCTACTTTTATAAGCTTCTGAAAAATTATTATTCAGTTGAATAGCAGAAGTGAAATCTTCGATAGCTGAATGAAACAAACCTAAATCATGATTAGCAATTCCTCTATTATAATAAGCCTCATAATTAAGTTCATCTTCTAAAATTGCTTTTGAATATAACTTAATAGCAGATTGATAATCTCCTCTAAGATATCTTTTATTACCCTCTATTCGCCAATCTTTCTTTATATTAAAATTCATTTTTGAGTGGTTTTTAACTTTAGAAAGCTAACACGGCCGATAATAAATAGCCGTATTAGTTTTCACTAGTAAGTTCATAATTACTTATTTTTGTGATGTAAATATAATACTAAAGCTTGGGGAGAGCAATACACAAATTGCAAAAGGGAATACTGATTAAATAGATGGTAACAATTAATTCATTTCTGGTAATAGAAATCTAATTTCATTATTAGCAAAAGTTCTCACAATTTTATTTTCTAATCGAACTTTTAATAAACCTACTTCATTAACTCCCAAAATAACACCGAAAAACTCTTTTTCTTTGTTGTCTACAAAACGACTCAGAAAATCTTTCTTATATAAATTCTGGAGATAAAATAAGCCTACTTGCTGGATGTCTTTTATCTGATTATTTATTTCTTCAACAAGCTCATCCCTAATCCTACTAATATTAAAACTTTTTTCTGCAAGTTGTTTCAACGAGACAGGATTTGGTATATTACTACTAAATTGAGTTTGGTTAATATTTAAGCCAATTCCTACTACACAAACATCAATTTTTTTTCCAACAATTGTATTCTCAATTAACACTCCTGATATTTTATTATCATTAACATAAATATCGTTTGGCCATTTTATTGATACTTTTTGTTCGGTATAATTTGATAGAACTTTTAATATTGCTACAGCTACTGCTTTCGAAATATCAAATTGTTTTTCTATATCTATAGGTGGTGCTTTTATTACCAAACTCATCAGTAGATTTTCTTTGGCATTGCTTTCCCACGACTTATCGTATTGACCCTTACCTTTGGTTTGAAACAGACTCTGAACAATAAATGGCAAGCTATATTCTTTTCTTTTTAAGAATTCCTTAGCCAACTCATTTGTCGAATCAGTTTTATCTATCAAAATAATATTCTCACTCATAAAAATTTATTTTCGTGGTAAAGTTAATTAATAATAAATAATTACTCTCGTTTTTAAATTTTATTGTTTATTGATAATAATTTTTAGGTTCTCTTTTTTTACTAGCTAAGTATTAGTATATTGCAGATTAAAATAACTAATTTTCTATTATCACTCAAACATATTCAACAATGAAATATCTTAAACTTTTTCTACTTGCAATTATTCTTTTAAGCTTTTCAATCGTTAACGCACAATGGGTTCAGCAAGCGGGGAATTTATATGGAAACACAAATGAAGATACCTATGGTTCCGCAGTCTGTATCAACAATAATGGACAACGACTCGCAGTAGGTTCCCCTCATAGTGATGAAGTTGCAGGCAATTCTGGTAGTGTTAGGGTCTACGATTTAGATACATCAGGAACCTTAACGCAAATAGGCGGATCCATTAATGGTAATACATCTGATGATTTTTTTGGGTCAAGCGTAGCTATTAGCGACGATGGAAATACTATTATTGTTGGAGCACCTAATAATAATG
>JAMOQL010000156.1 GCA_027064025.1 Bacteroidales bacterium | reverse complement strand
TTCTATTGGATAATAAGTTTTTGTTCCATTTATATTTTTTGCTCGTAAATAATAACTAACAATTGTTCCTGCATTTTGAGATGGAATAACACCAACAAACACACTATCTTCTAAAGTCAAAATTACAGAAACTTTATCGGCAGTAGTCTGTCCTTGAGTAAGATAATATAGCTTTACTTCTTCTACAGAGTCGTTATCGAATACACTGGCTGTAAATGTTACATCGCCTAAATAACCAGCTTGAGCACCTTCGAAGTCAACAGAAATAAACAATGGCGCATTACCTGTAATATAATAAAAATTTGGATCCGAAGATCCGGAAGATGGGTAATACGATGTTTTTCCTGTAATATCCTTTGCTTCTACATAATATTCGACTTTTGTTCCTATTGTAAAAGTCGGAACTGAAGTTTGATAATCGCCATCTAATAAAGTCATATCTACTGATTGAATAGAATTATCAGTTATTAAAATTAACTTTACGGAGGCAACTCCGTCGGCATCAGAAACTTGAAGTTTATAAATATCAATAGATTCGTTTAATTCTGTTGCCGTGATGATTGGCGCTTTGTTTTCGTTGCTATTAGCAGCTCCTTTGGTTGCTGTTGCAATCTCCCAAGTGGCTTCTCCATCAGGGATTCTCGCATATGTTAGGCCTGTATAATCTGACAAGCTTGGCACATCTATTTGATCGATTAATACTCCGTCAGGATCTTTTAGAGACATTAATTCTCCTCCTGAAGAAATTTTAAAAGAAGGATTTGTAATACCATCTCCATCGCAATCGAAAGTAATAAAACCTTTAGAGGCTATTTTTATTCCTTCAGGAATAGTCCATTCTGTATTTTTATCTGCTAATATATAGCCTTCCAAATCTATTTCTACATCACTAGAATTATACAATTCCAGCCAATCAGGGTCTCCTGTTGATAAGATTTCATTTAACTTAATATATGATTCTTTAAGTTCAGGCGTTTCTGTATTATCTGTATAAACTTCGTCTTTTACACAACTAGCCATAGCAAGTGTTATCAAAGCTCCTATTAATATAAATTTTATCGATTTCATATCTTTGTTTTTAATATTTATTGCACTCTTTTTTTATTAGAAGTCTATTTCTATTCTTGCTTGAATAAATCCGAAATCGTCTCCTGCTTTTCCTGCCTTTTCGACAATAGCTCTAAAATCCGATGTTAAAACACCATCTGCATCGTGACCTACGTTTAATTTTCCTTTACCATTAGCGTATCTATCATGATTCATATAAACGTAGTTTAGCATAAATTTTACATTATCGTTTACATAAAAATTTAAACCTGCTGTATATCCATTTGCAGATCCACCATATACTTCTGCAGAGAAATCGTTTAGGTTTAAATAATCATAACGAAAAGCCAATTCTATATCACCCCATTTTTTTCCTCTACTAACTTGAGTAAATTCGGCTTCCGATTTATTATAATTATACTTTCCTCCAAAAATCAGAAAAGCAGCCTGAGCATAAAATCCGTCTTGATTAACTTGAGATAGCTCACCAATTCTATTCATTTTATGCGCAATATACTCGGATTGAAACATGATATTCTTATAAGCAACAGCTAATTCGGCACCATAAATCATTCTATTTTCTACATCAGTAATATCATCAGTATCTAAATATTTTTTACGATTAATGGTTGTTAACGAACGTGTACTCACTCTGTAAGCATTTTCTATTTCCCAAGATGTTTTTGGTAATCTATACGAAAAATTTCCTCCGATATGAACGACTAAATTATCGCTTACAATTGGTCTACCAACAAGTCTAGCTGTTAAAGAATATCCTTCGTCAACACCTTCTTTTTTATTTTTATCTTTAGAAAAAGCGACTTCTTCAAGCTCTCCTACTTTTTGAAAGTGAACACCACCTATTACGGTATAATACTTATCCCAAACGGTTGCATTAATTCCTAAATGTCTTGATGGAGCAAACTCGTTAACGAGAGAACGTTCCATAAATGTTAAATAACGAGAGGTTGTTGTACTTTCCATAGAAAAACCCTCTTTATAATTACCAGCCTTTAGATTAATTTTTTTGTTATTCGTTGTATATTTTATATAAGCATCTTTTAACTCCATTGCAGCTCCAGCAAAGTCTAGATCAATTTCACCATACCAATTATTCCACAAGTTTGATTTTAATGCAAATCTTGCTCTACGAATGGCTAAGCCGTTTCCTATTGGATTAAGCGCCTCTTTATCGAAAAAGTAACCACCATCGAAAAATATTCTGGAATCGAACCATGTTTTAAATTGCTTATCTTTTGACTCCATAACCAAAACACCATCGCGGTTCTCAACTTCCATTGCAGTACGGTTGTTAATTGTTTTCCCATACTGGTTCACTCTTTCCGAAGGAACTAAAGTAATATTAATTTCGGCACCACTAATTTTTACCTCTTGTTTGTCGAAACCCTCTGCAGAAAAGATTAGTTTTTTCGAGGATTTTTCAGGAACAGTTACTGAAAAATTTCCCTCAATATCTGTTGTCGCTGCCAGCTTAAGTGCTCCCTTTATTCGAACCTCCACACCTTTTACAGCTTTATTATCATCGGAATTTTTTACATTCCCTTTTACTGAAATATCTTGGGCAAAACTACTTGCCAATATTACAGTTAATACTAAAGTTAAAATTCTCGTTTTCATTATTTATATAATTTATTAATATTTAAAGTTTACTAATTATCTCTGACAAACGCTCCCCGTGTTGAATATTCATCTTTTTTCTAATTCTATAACGATTAACCTCTACACTTTTAGGCGAAATATTTACTAAAGAAGCTATTTCTTTAGATGATAATTTTAATCTTATTAAAGCACACATTCTTTTATCATTATCGGTCAAATCCGGATATCTTTTATTCAACCTGTAATAAAATTCACTATTTACTTTATTCACATACAAGTCAAAACTCTTACGGTCTTTATCTAAATTAATATTTTCTTTTACCAACTTTGAGAGTTTCGTTATTTCATTAATTGAAACGTTTTTTGAATTCTTCGATTTTATCTTTTCAATTTTTTGATTTAAGGTTTCTAAAAAATTATTTTTCTGAATGATACTTAGAGCAAAATTTATCAATTCCTGTTTTTTATAGTTAACCTCTCCTTCTAGTTTCTTATTATTATCGTTACTAACTTCAATTTCCTGTTCTAGAAGAGAAGCTTGTATTTGATACGTTTTTTCTTTTTCATTAAAATCCTCTATTATTTTCAAATCTTTATTATGTTTAATATTCCATAATAAATATATAATCACAACAAGCAAAAATGCTATCACAATATATAACAATGGTTGATACAGATTTATAGGACCAATAAGCGTTTCATTAGTTATATCGTTATGTAATGCTATATCTTTTACCGAATTAAGCTCTTCTACGACCTTAATTTTAAAAACATTGCTAATAAAAAACAATGAAATAAAAGAAGTGAAACCCGCAATAATTGGGGTAAGTACCCACCCCATAGAAATATTTCCTAAGATTCCAAACTTAATTGCTCCACGCCCCTTTAGCAAACCAATACCAATAATTGCACCTACAATAGCTTGAGAACTAGAAACAGGAACCATAGGAATTGCTGGCAAACCTATGCTCACAAATAAATTTGATAAGGTCGAAGACGAGAAAACAAAAAGAACTAGTGAATGAGCTAACACAACAACTAAAGATGTTTCCGACGATAATTTCATTAAATCGTTACCTACAGTCATCATTACTCTTTTTGAATAGGTGATAATACCTACAGCAATAGCTAAACCGCCCATTAGAAACAACAACTGAACACCATCTAAAGTAAAAAAACCGAAATCTAATACAATATTTGGAGCAGAAGGCACAAAAACACCAACCACATTTGCTATATTATTAGCTCCTAAGCTATACGACCCAAAAGCTCCAACAATCAATAAGGCATTTCTAAAATAAGCATCTAGCCGTAACATATGTACTTGAGCTTTCTTTAAGTATGATTTTAAAAGCAAATATAAAATAATTGCAAAAATGGCTCCAAGTATTGGACCTGCAACCCAAGTGGTTACTATCTTAGTCAATGAATGATAATCGGTAGGGTTTCCTGTAAAAAGATTCCAGCCAATAATAGCTCCAACAATAGCTTGAGATGTTGAGACTGGCAGACGAAATTTCGTCATCCCAAAAACAGTTAACGCAGCTGCTAATGCCACCGTAAACGCGCCTCCGAGAGCAGATACGGAGCCTAACTTACCTAATGTATGGGAGCCTCCTGCTCCTTGAATGACAGCCCCAAGCACAACAAATATTGAAGCAACAATTGCAGCTTTACGAAACTTAACCATTTTAGAACCTACAGCAGAACCAAACACATTTGCAGCATCGTTTGCTCCAAGAGTCCAACCTAAAAATAAACCGCTAGTAATAAAAAACAAAAACATAAATTACATTCTAATTTTAAGAACTAAAGCCGAAAGAATATTTGCAACCGTTTCCGAAGAATCTGATATCTCCTCTATATGTAATGCAAAATATCTTAAATGTATTTTCTCACTCAATTTTAATTCATCCATTTCTCTAAAAAGTTTTCTTTTGATTGCATTAGCTAATTTATCAGCTTCTCTTTCATAGAAAAAAACCTTTTGCAAACCCTCCTTTGCTTTATCGGGAGATGTAAAAATTAACCTCGCAGAAGGAATTACACTTTCTGCTGCCGACAACGATATTTCTACAAGTCTAGAATAATCTGCTTTTAATTTCTCAGGAATATTAGGGACTTCAACATCAAACTGACTAAGGTTTTCCTTAGACTTATCAATAATATCATCCGATTTGTCTAGTAATCGAAGAATATCGCTAGCAAAATTAGGAAGTAACGAATGCAAATAAAAATCATTCTCGATTCCTCTTTTAATACTATCAGCCTTTCCCTCTAGTTTTTCAATCTTTTTCAGATTATTCTCAAACTCAGAAATATTTCCATCTAAATAATTATGTACACCTTCTTTAAAATTTAAGACTCCTAATTGTATAGTATCATAGAAATCATCGATGTCTTTAATAACTTTGTTTGATGTTTTAAAAATCTTAACCATACTTAATTTTTTATTACAAATATAGCCATTTTACCCCAATGTATAGTTACCGAAAACTTTTTACAAATATTATAAATCAAATAAGTATAGGTATAAAAATATACATTTACTTATTAATCAGTATTTTAAACACAACAAAATAATGTTAATGATAATTAGACAGAAAGAACTTGTAGTGTAAGTATATTGTTTTGATTTGTTTATAAACAAGAAAAGCAGACCGTAAATCAGCCTGCTTTTAATTATCATATATTAGAAATTATCTTATTTCACTACCATTAGTTACTGATAAGTCAGGTTTAATGAATTTTAATGAACCATCGGCATCCTCTGCCATTAATATCATCCCTTGAGACTCTATTCCCTTAAGTTTTCTTGGCTCTAAATTTACTAAAACACTCACTTGTTTTCCAACAATATCTTTGGGCTTAAAAAATTCAGCAATACCAGAAACTATAGTTCTAACATCAAGTCCTGTATCAACAGTCAATTTTAACAATTTCTTGGTTTTAGCCACTTTTTCTGCCTCTAGTATTGTTCCTACCCGTATATCAACTTTTGTAAAATCATCGAATTGAATACTTTCTTTTACAGGATTAGCCCTAAAATTATCTAGTTGATTTGCTTCTTTTGTTGCCTGCAATTTATCTATTTGAGCCTTTACTTGTTCATCTTCTATTTTGGTAAACAACAATTCTGCTTTATTAATCTGATGCCCAATTTCTAAAATTTTACATTTACCAATCAAGTCCCAATCTACGATTTCGAAATTGATTAATTTACGGATTTTAGCGGCAGAGAAAGGTAAAAAAGGTTCGAACACCTGCGATAAGCCTGCTGTTATTTGCATGGCAATATACATAATATTTTTTACTCTATCTGGATTAGTTTTAATCAACTTCCATGGTTCTGTTTCTGCAAGATATTTATTGCCTAACCTTGCCATCTGCATAGCATCTTTTAGAGCTTCACGAAAATGATAAGTTTCGATATTATGTTCAATACTTTCTTTTAATTTTGGAAATTGATCCATTATTTCTTTATCGAAAGCTTCAAAACTTTGAGGTTCTGGTTCTGGAATTTGACCACCATAATATTTATTAGTTAAAACAACAGCACGATTTACAAAATTACCGAGTATAGCAACCAATTCATTATTATTTCTATCCTGAAAATCTTTCCAAGTAAAATCATTATCCTTTGATTCGGGAGCATTTGCGGTTAATACATAACGCAATACATCCTGTTGCCCCTCAAAATCTCTTAAATATTCATGCAACCAAACTGCCCAATTTCTTGAAGTTGAAATTTTATCACCTTCTAAATTTAAGAATTCATTAGCAGGAACATTTTCTGGCAAAATATATGAGCCCTCTGCTTTTAACATAGCTGGAAAAATAATACAGTGAAAAACAATGTTATCTTTCCCTATAAAATGAACCAATTTAGTATCCTTATCTTTCCAATATTTCTCCCAATCTGGCGTTAATTCTTTAGTTGCAGAAATATAACCAATTGGAGCATCGAACCAAACATACAAAACTTTTCCTTCTGCACCTTCTACAGGCACAGGAACACCCCAATCTAAATCACGACTAACTGCTCTAGCTTGTAAGCCTGAATCTATCCAAGATTTACATTGACCGTACACATTAGGTTTCCATTCCTTATGCTCTTCTAAAATCCATTTTTTTAAGAAAGGCTCATAAATATCAAGTGGCAGATACCAATGTTTAGTAGATTTTAATTCTGGTTCATTCCCTGTTACAGCGGATTTCGGATTGATTAAATCAGTTGCATTCAGAGTCGATCCACAAGCTTCGCATTGGTCTCCGTATGCATTATCTGCACCACATTTTGGACAAGTACCAGTAATATATCTATCTGCAAGATACTGATTCTCTTTACTATCGTAAAATTGCTCCGAGGTCTTTTCTATAAATTTATCGGCATCGTACAATGTTTTAAAAAACTCAGAAGAAGTCTTCTTGTGTATTTCGGAACTGGTTCTCGAATAAATATCAAAATTTATTCCAAATTCATTAAATGAGTCTTTTATTACTTTATGATACCTATCGACTATATCTTGAGGAGTGACACCTTCTTTCTGTGCTTTAATAGTAATAGGCACTCCATGTTCATCGGAACCACAGACATAGATTACATCTTCTTTCTTCAAACGTAAATACCGTGAATAAATATCGGCAGGAATATAAACGCCCGCTAGGTGTCCAATATGAACAGGCCCATTTGCATAGGGCAAAGCTGCTGTTACTGTATATCTCATTGTTTTATCAATTTTAAGACACAAAAGTAAGAAATTTCTGATGATGAATTAAGAATATCTTAATAATAAAACAAACTCTGAATTCAATATTCTTTCAATAAAAAAATACGACTAACTTCATAATTGAAGCTAGCCGTACCATTTAAAAGAGCTATAACTTTTTTCGAAAGAGGACAATCCTGTTTATTTGGAAGGCTCCTCGCACACTAAAGTTTATTTTATATATATCGATAAAAAGTAGCTGCCAGTATTTTGTTCGTATAGTGATGATACTTTAACATAATATGCGCCTCCATTTGTTAGAAGATTAATTAATATATCACTTCCCCAATCTCCTGAATTTTCTCCTAAGCTATTACCTTGTTCATCATAAATTTCTAGGTCTGCTCTAAATTCAGAATTATTATTCTCCACTTTTATTGCAATGGTATCTTGAACTCCATTATTTTCCACAGTAAATTTATACCAATCTTTTTCTGTTGGGGCAACAATACTCCCATTTATATTCATTTGTGGTAAATTTCCAAGATTATAAGCCGTACCTCTTGTTTCATTAGACTCGTATTCATCATTTGAATTCGTATCCGATACTTTTAAACTGTATTTCCCTTTAGAGTTCCCATATAAGGCTGTAATTTTTACATAAAATACACCTCCATAATTAGAAAAGTTAATCGTTACATTTGCTCCCCATTCTCCTGAAGAACCTCCTAGTCTATTTCCTTGGTCATCGTAGATATCTAGAGCAATTCTTAAATCTTCGGAAGGATTTATTGCTTCAATTAAGGACAGATCGTATTTGTCTACATTAGAAGGCGTAAATTGAAACCAATCTACATCGGATTCATCAACATAAGCATCAATTTGTTTCCCCATCGTCAAAACAGTGGCGTCATTCCGTACGTCATTGTTTTCGTAGACATCTAAATTACTAGTATCCAATGGTTCTTCATCTTCCTTTTTACATGAACTTGCAAAAATGATTACAGAAACAAAAATACTCTTTATCAAAAAAGAGTTTAATCGAAATGTTAAAAGTTTAGATTTCATTATATTATTTATTTAAAGTTTATAATTGAACAAAATTAGGTCAATAACAAGTTGTAAAACAAACACTAAACAATGTTATTAGAAAGAAATATATATGTTATTAGAAATTAAGATTTAATCACTTAATTACCTTAAATAACAAAACCACACCAATTGAACAAAGTTTTAGTTTCTAGCTCTTCGACACTCCTGCCGAAACAATAAACTTCATGACCTCAGCAGATTTTTTATCGATTGGTGTAATATTTTCGATGGGGACAATAAACATTTCACCAGAAAAAGCATAGGAATGAGGGAAATAAACAGCTACTTTTTTACCTGAAATTCCAAATTCGATTAAATCTTCTTGTGTTATAAAACCAATTTTCTCAAGATTAGAGATTGTATTAACTTTAACCAACACAGGTTTTGTAAACTTCTTTTCTTTTCCAACAAAAGCTTTTAGCAAATCCTTAACAGAATTATAAATTACTTTAATTAAGGGGGCTTTTTCTAACCATAAATAAAATTTTTGTTGAATTGGTTGAGTTATGAATGTTTTCCCTAACCAGCCAATAATAGTTAACGATACAAAAGCTAGAGCTAAACCTAAACCAGGAATGTGAATATTAAACCAAGTTTGAAAATTCTGATCTAATCCATTGAAAAGACTGTAAATAATATAGATGGGAATAAATATTGGAGTTATATACAAAATTCCTTGTAAAAAAAGCCCAATTATTTTAGATGCTAATTTGTTCATGATTATATATTTATGACAAAAGTAATGATAATGATGTATTTTTTAGCCAAAAATACTTTTGCTTTTCTTTGGATAATAAAAAAAAATATTTACTTTTGCCTCGCATTTAAGGATGGCGCCATAGCTCAGTTGGTAGAGCAACGGACTGAAAATCCGTGTGTCCCTAGTTCGATTCTTGGTGGTGCCACGAAGAGCTCAAAGAAATTTGAGCTCTTTTTTTTGTTTGTTTTAGCTCTATAAATAAAGATAACAAATAGTCAATGCATTAAAAATAGCCATCAAAGTGTAATAAGAAATAAGATTACGAGACATGAATAAAGAAATACAAAAGCTATTAAACTCATCCAAAATTGAAGAGATAGAGAAAGGACTCAAATTGGTCAGAAAGAAAGGGAAAATACAAGAATTACCCTTAGTTTGTAATTTACTTAACAATTCTCAAACAGAAAGCCTCGAAGCTCAAATTATTGATTTAATAAGTAATTTTAAAGATAAAAAAGGTAACGAAATCATTGTCCAATCTATTTCAGAGATTAGAAAACAGAAAGGTAATTTAAGAGCTATTTTACAAGCCTGTTGGCAATCGCAATTAGATTTCAGACAACATCTAGCTCTATTTACAGAAATATTTATTGAAAGTGATTATAATGTGTCTTTAGAAGCTTTTACAATCATTGAAAATATTTGGATGGATAACGAATACGAAAATTCGCATAGAGAACTACTTATCGATTCAATAAAAGATAATTTAGGAGAAATGGATGAGCCTAAAACAATTCTTGCTAAAGAATTAATCTTAGTTTTAGAAGGTTAATACAATATTCTAGAAACAGCCTAGAAGTCATAATATTGTGCAATTTCCTAACTCAACGCAAGCATTTACGAAATACATATCCCAAATAATGTTAGAACTTCCAGCGCAATTGTAATTTAATTTCCGATTTCTTATTACCTATTATTTCGGTATAGCCAGAGCCCACTGTATTTTTATCTGAATAGATGGTTATTCCATACTTTAACCAAACAGTAAGATTTTTTAGCAAACTATATTTTAACAGTAAATAGCTTCGAATTCCCTGACCAGAAAAGGCTGGAATTGCATAATTATATAATAGATCGTTTTCGTAAGTATAGATTCTTGAATTATATCCATCGGTATCGAAAACCAAGAATCGGAAAGTCGTTTTTAACGGGATTTTTTTCCAATCATAAATCACATCTTGATATGCTAGAAATCCTTTTTCCTGCTGTACAAAGTCGTACCAACTTAATTCCATTCTTGTTTTAAAATGAAATTGTGATCTATCTCCATAATTAAAATGTATCCGAAACTGTTTCTTAGTAACTTGAGCTTGAGACTTAAGAAAATCTGTATCTGACGAAATATCTTTAAGTTTAGACTCCTCTTTATACCTTATATTAAAATTAAAATTACTAGACAAAGCATATTCGGCAAGCACAAAATAGTCTACCCCTGTAGAAGGATTCGAAACCTGATATCGCAACCAAGGGAACTTATAAAAATCGACATAAGCCTTTACGGTCCAATTTTTTGTTGGATAGAAATTAATACCCGTATAAAAGCCTTGTTCATTTTGAACTCTAGAGCCTTCCGAAAAAGCTGTAAAATAATTAGCATAATATTTTTTATCGAAATAACGATGCAAAATAGCAAAGCCTAATTTCGAGGAAATATTAAAAACAGCATTATTCGTAACCGCAACATTAAAATTTTGATCTACAGCAACTTCTCCTGACAAAAATATTTGATTTAAATTCCATTGATAATGAAAACTCGCATTTTGATTATGATCTCCAGAAAAATCGTAGAGCTTATAAAGTTGAGTAGATGGTGCTAAACTATACGAATATTGATATTTTACAAAGGTCGCCCCAATTTTTAATCGCTCAAATTTATAATTTATATTAGCCCCATAAAGGGTCTCTCCTATCGTCTTCTTTTTAGCAAACTGACTTTCTGTAGCATGCAATCCTGTATTATCAAAAGAATTAAATCTATCAATATCATTTTCTAAAGTATCCGTATTAATACTTCCATCTTTCTTCTTTGATGAAAAGAATACTGACAATTCAAAATCTTTATAAGATAAGGTTGTTGCCGCACCTCTAAAGAAATTATTTTCGTCTGTAGAGGAATATTTATCTACCCCTTTCCCAAATTTTGTAACGCTCGTTACCATAGACGACTTCCCCATTCCAAAACCATTCCACAAAGCAATTCCTTGTCCAAATTGTAATGAGTAATCCCCTATAACCATACTTTTAATAATCCCTTGATTTTGTAGCTGCACAAAACCTGAATAAAAATCGAAGCCTTGTTGATTCGGCGCCTTAAAAAAAGGCTCCCCAGCATCTTTATCGGCAGTAATACCCGCACGTATTTTATTGGTAAATTGATATTTATATTTAGC
>JAMOQL010000155.1 GCA_027064025.1 Bacteroidales bacterium | reverse complement strand
GTGACATACATAAAGATAATCATTTTATACGACATATCATAATATATTTGGTATAAATATAAAAAGTCTAACGGTAACTTGGAACCATTAGACTTTCACTTTACACAGTTTATGGGATACTACCTCGTAAGTGAATAGCCCAACCTATATCTTTTTAGTGCGGGCTTTTCTAATTCTGCCTGTTGTTCAAAAACGTTTAGTACATTAATTGTTTCTTAGAACTGTCTTTCCATTTAGCTTTGTATTCGGCATCTACAAAATAGATTTTTAAATCTGCTTTGTAATCGGCATCAACAAAATAGATTTTCTTTTTGGCTTTGTAATCTGCATCAGTAAAAAACCAATGTCCTTCGTTGCCATCGGCTTTATAGTCGGCGTTTTCTTTATAAACCAATAAGTCTGCTTTATATTCGGCATCCACCACGTAAACTTTAATATCGGCTTTATAACTTGCATTTACAGAATATACTTTTTGTGCATAATTGGAGTTCGAAAAACCAATAATAAGCGCAATAAATAGAATAAATTTTTTCATAAATCTTTTTCTTTAGGTAAAGATACAAAATATTTAGTCTTCTTTTTCTTCAACCCAACCCATAATAATATTAGAAACAAATCGAGGTTCAGGACTAAGTGAATAAATATCTTTTTCGTAGTCCTTATTGTAAGGGGAGATATTCATTATCTTATTATCGATAACCAGAGTACTACTTCCTCCAGGATCAAAGCCCATTGCTTTTTTGATTCCTGCTTTTAATAAAATTTCTGCCATATCGAAATGTGTAGCACCAACCGATTCACGAATACGGCCATTAACCATTAGTACTTTTAATTTACCATTATCATCAATACCAACTGCAATTTTAGGACCTCTCATATCGGTGAAATCTAGCCTTGCTGCTTGTGTTTTTATTGAGTTATTCGATTTCCAACCTTCTAATTCCATATTAACAATTTCTTGACCATTTTCTATTAACATAGGTCCAGCCTCAATAGCATACGATATTTGTTCCCAGTCAATCGATTGGTCTTGAGGATTTGTTAATTTAATATTTACTTCTTTATCTACTTCAAATATTTTAGTACTAAATAATTTTTTAGGTATAGAAAGGGTCATTCCGACAGGAATAATTTTTACTCTTTCGTCTTTTTTTGAATGGATAATTTGTTTGACTGTATTTCCTGCAAGGCGAATAATAACATTCTCATTGGTTTGGATTTCATCTTTTTCGAAGAATAAATCATAATAACAAGGGGTTTTTTCGTTGTGAGTGTTATAATTTTCTGGCGTAAAAATTAGGGATTTATTATTCTTTGAAACTTCAAAACCAACTTTACTATTTACTTTCTGAATATCGACAGTCCCATTTTTATAAATCAAAAAAGCGGGTTTATTGAATAAAGGTGGGCATTTTACTTCTCCGTTCATAATAAGGAGTCCTAGTGGAGATCCTATATATGTTTCAGGAAGACCGAGTTTTCCAACTAATTCAGGATTAAGAATATATCCTCCGTTCCATGCAAATTCAATATTTTTATTAAAACCTGTATCTTTTTTAAAATCACGGATTAAAGTGGGAACGTTTTTAGGCTCATCTTTGGCGAAATGGGCAGCGAATTTCCAGTTAAACTGTTGGGTGTCTATATCTGCAGTAACACCACTCCAGGGTAGTCCATCGGAGTATACGCCGCCAACATACGAAGATTCTACTTTATTGATATTTGTCTTGCCACTCAACTTGTCTTTTTGATTGTTGAGGAATTCGATAATTGGAGTACCATTATTTTCGGCATCGGTTCGTAATCTTTTATACAACTCTTTTTCTCCAATTTGTTGTTTGACTTGGTTAAATAAATCGCTTTTTAATGCATCCTCGAATTCTTTAGAAGTTTGAATTGGTGTTGGGTAAGCTAAATTTGTTCGTAAGCCAGCGGGTACAAATTGTACAAATCCACTGTTATGAGGTATTCCCATAATTTTAGCAGTCATTTTGCGCTCAGCCTTTCCAATATGAAAATGATCGATATTAATAATATCTGTCATCATGGCTGAGTACTCACCATTGGTAATTAAGAAACCATTCTTTTCTTTTATTTCTTTCAATTTTTCAATTGCAGAGGCTCCCATTTGTGGAAAATGAACACCGTTGCTCCATTGTTTGGTTTCTACGATCTCTATTATTCCTGCATCGTAAAGAAGACTCAATCCTGGTTCGCTTTCGTTTTTTAGGTAATCTTCGATTTCTGAACAAGAAAACCATTCGGTAACACTAGGTTCGTGTATAAAGATGTACACTTTTTCTAATTGCAGGGCTCTTGTGCTAAGTATTTCTTTAGTTAATTCTTCTTCTATCGAAAGATTAAGTTGTGCACGTATGGGTTGCAAAATAAAATATTCTAGTTCGTGTTTTATGTAACGTCCAGAAAAATATCCTTTGGGAACATTTTCTTTTAGTTTCTTGGTTAAAACCTTTCTGTCGTCTATTCCAAGTGACTGACTATTCGTTAGTTGTAACAGAGCCAAGTCCCAATCTGTAAAGAATTTTGGAGTTACCATAATCTTTTTTTCTATTTCAGGTTTAAGAAAATGGTAATATATCATATTTACCAGACCTGTCATTTCTTGGAATGTAAAATCTTGGTATGGGTAGTGTGTTTTATTTCTGTGTCGGTATGCTAAGGCATGGTCGTGCCTCAATTCGCTTTCGCCATCACTAAATTTGAATACATCTTCAATAGCATTGTAGTAATTGTGAATTTGCTCCATATCGGCGTTTTCATGTCCTTCAAGAATGGAATCAATTTGTTGAGCATAAGCGAAAACATCACCTCTCATAAATTGTTCTTCAACTCTAAAAAAGCTTGGGTCGATAAGCGATTTTAAATAAATCATAAATGCATATCGATTATAACCGGGGAGATAATGTCGGGTTTTAGTATTTAATATGCTCTCTAAATCATCGTTTCGGAATGTTATTAATTTCTGATATTTTTGTATTATTTCTTGAACTTCATTGAGGTTACTATGGATAGATTTAAGTTGTAAATATTGTTTATATATGATGTAATTAAGGTTGATACTTAATGATTCTATACTATATCTACGCTTAATAACATTTTGGTTATGTGCAATATCTTCTATGGAGTTTTGTGGATAGAAGACTTGGTTAATAATTTTTTGGATAAGTTGTGTAGGGATTTTAGAGCCTTTAAATTCAAGAACTCTCAGTCTATTATTTTCGTCTAAATTATGACCAATTACTTCTTCGTATACTTTTCGAGGTTCGTATTGTCGACAAAAAATAGGTGTTCCCGATGCCGCAGCCTCAATTATTGGTAGCCCTCTTCCTTCGGTTTGACTGGGTAAAAGAATTAACGAAGCGACATTATATAGTTGACGAATATCTATGGGCAGGTTGTATTTCTTTTTAAATTCATATTTGTCGAATTCGCTAAATAAGAAACCTAAATATATGCTGTCTCTTGTGGATTTGGGAATACTTAATAAGAATTTTGAAAAATCAAATATTAATTTTTCATAATAATTTTGTTGTCCTTGAGGAATAGGCCCTGTTACGATTATGGAAAGATGTAACTGAGGGTTGTCGATAAATTTTTGTTGAAATTCAAGATTAGAAAAAAGTTTCTTTACGAGCTTAAAATTGGTTTCAATATTTTTCCTACTAACTATTCTTGTAGGTTGTAGAAAAACAATATTATTATTTACAAAATCAAAATTCTTTTGAGTTTTATTTCCGAATAAGATGGGTAGTAAAGAACGTTGATTCTTTGTATGTTGATGGGCTTTATGAACTGTAATTGTATTTTTGTTGTTCGAAAAGATAGAGGCTACTTGCATAAATGCTTTAATGCTCGATCTTTTACTCATTGGTTTGAAAATAGAGTTATCTATAGCTGTTCCAATAATTTCTACATTCGAAGGATTGATGCCGTTTTTATTGATTAAGTGTTCTTGTTGAATATTGTTGATATTCACATTCATCCAAGATCGACTATTCCATGGGTAAATTTGTTCGATGATAGAAAAGAATTCGCCAACGTGGGAATTGTGAAAGAAAAAATCTCTTGGTCCTTTTTTTAGCTTCTTTTGTTTTATTTCTACTTCTCTGTGTCCTCCTTCCCAATAAAAATCGTGATTATTATTGATAACTGGGATTCCAAAATATTCAGATATTAAGACTGATGCTAATGCGAAAGAGACATTTCCTGGGTTTGAATTTATATTTATTTGATACAGTAGTTTAATATTATGTTTTTCGATATAGCTGCCTAACTTTTCTACGATTATCAAAATATCATCCCAAAATTTAGAGATTAGAGCATTGTAAGATTTGCTACCTCGTTCCATTTTTATTTTGAAGAAATCATTGTATAAATGCCAATCGTCAAAAGCATTAAGTTCGGGGATTTCTTTTTTTATAATAGTTGGGGCAATCATTTCATTAGCCTCGTTATGAATCTTTCCTGCAATGTAGTGTATTTCCGAGTCTGGAAATTCTTGTTGAATTATATTAGCATATTTTTCAGCTTCTACCGTTATTCCATCTATAGTAAACTGGAAGGACATAAAGGCAATAGAATGCTTGTTGATGTCTTTTTTATATTCATCAAAAGATCCGTTAAATTTGGCATTTGAGGGCTTTTCTTTTAAACGATCTAAGAATAATCCTAAATCGAACCATGTTTTTATATTCTGAGACTTTAAGCTCTGTATGAGTTTTTGTGTATTGGATTGTTTCATCTGTTTTAGTTTTTGTTTGGTTTGCTACAATATACAAAAAATCCTGCTCATAATAATATGAACAGGATGATTTGTTGTGTTATTAGTATTAATAATTAGATTTCTAATGTTATTAAAATTTAAATAATTCAGTAAGTTTTTCTTCTAGGACTTGGTAAGAGAAATATTTTTTACCTATTTGGAAATTGTATTCTCCAATTTCTTTGCACATTTCTGTATTATAAATAATATCGTGCATTTGTTGTACTTTACTCAATTCCAATTTACTGTCTTCTAGCATAACGGTTTTAAATCCTTTACTACCAATATCTGGCATATATACAGGTTTGTAATTATTTACAAAGATGGGTTTCTTAGCTAAAACAGATTCTACAAAAGCATTTCCGAAACCCTCGTAGGTACTAAAGTAGGTGCAAGCTCTTCCATGTGCGTAAACTTCTGATAAATCTTTGTGATTCAAGACTTTATGCCACCCGAAGGTAACTTGATTAGTAAGGTTTAAATCGTGAATTTGATCTACTAATTCGTTGTAGTAATCTTGATTCTCATCATCTTTGGGGTTTCCTGTAATAATTAATTTAAGTTTTTTGTCATGTAAAATATCTAGCAAAGAAATGGCTGTTTCTATTCCTTTTCTTCGCACAATTCTTGTTACTTGTAAAAGAGGAATATCTCCAACAGCAACCCCTAATTGCCTTAAAAATAATTCGTTTTCTTTGGTTGGGATTGCGTAAGGTTTATCAAAATCCATTACGTTTGGAACAAGAGTAGCATCTATATTGAATCGTTCTTTAAAGGTTTCTACTCCAAAGGTATTAATAACAGCATGTTTTACCCCTGGTAGTATTAACGGAAAGTTCTCGTCTAAAAACTGATTAATTTCTTTATGCCCAGAAACGTAGCGAGAGCCTCTTTCCCAGTGGAAATCATGGTCGTGAGTTACAGCTGGGACACCGGTTCTTTCTACTAGTTTCTTGATACCAATTCCCATAGATAAATGGCAAGGTAATGCTGATGCATTTTCTGAAAGAATAATATCTATTTTGTTGAATTTGATCCACTTATCTAGTTTGTGATAAATTAATTCTGATATTTCTTCTACATGTTCAAAAAGAGGAGTAGGATCCATATCCATATTATAGAAGGCCTTTCGTTGACCCCATTCTGCTTCAGGGGAGAAGAAAGATAATACAGGAAAGAGATAATGATTGGGACGTTTCATTTTCCATTGCTCAAATTCTCCAGAAATAATAAAAACTTCATGACCAATTTTTTCTAAAATAGTAATCCATTTCTCTGTTTCTAAAGCAACACCATCAACGCCTCCAATTCGACCTATTATTATTCCAATTTTCATAACTATTATCTTAATTTATATATTTCAACAACTCATCACAGCTTGCAGTTATTTGTTAACGGAAAAAGATTTAAATAGTTTCGTATTTCGATAAATTATTGAGAATTAATCAATGATTTTTAGTTTGGCAAATTTTAATAATAATTGCTTCTGACCAGCTCCTTCAAAGAATACAGTGGCAACATGATTTCCTGATGATTGAGATATTTGAAGGATCTTCCCTTTCCCAAATCTAGCGTGTTCTACTCGCATTCCTGCTTTAAGAGAACTGGATGGGGAAGCCGTAAATTTATCCTCGGAACTCGTATTTATAGATTTTAATTTCCCTCTCCGAAACTGATCTGTTGCGAAAGCTTGTTTAGGTTTGTTTGATTGAAACCGATTACCTTCTCGTTTGCTAAACATTCCCGTGTTTGGGCGATTAATAAACTCTTCGCTTATTTCTCCGATAAACATAGAGGGGCCAGTACTCATAAATTTACCATATTTCATTCGGGAATTGGCATAGCTGATTGTTAAATATTTTTCTGCTCTTGTTATGGCAACATAGAACAGTCGACGTTCTTCCTCTAATTCTTTCGGACTATTTTTTGACATCATAGAAGGAAACATATCTTGCTCAACACCAACGATATGAATGTCTTTGAATTCCAATCCTTTAGCCGAGTGAATAGTCATTAGAGTTACTTTTTCGTTATCCTCTTCCTTTTCGTTATCCTGATTTGTTATTAGAGCAACATTCTCCAAATATCTGTCAAGAGTTAGAACTTCTAAATTTTCTTCTTTCTGTAACAATAAGCTATAGTCTTTTATACCGTTCAGTAATTCTAAGATATTTTCATGTTGGCTCACCATTTCAGGAGTTTCCTGTTCATGTAAACTTTTAAGAATCCCAGTATCTTTTGCTATGCTATTGGCAACATCGAAAGCATCTTGTTCTTCAGCCTGTTGAATAAATTTAGTGATAAGATTAACAAATTTGGTAAACTTACTTTTGGTGCCTTTGTTAAAACCTTCCAATTCATCGGATCTATTTAGAACATCCCACATAGTCATTTCATTATGGTTAGCAACCAATTCAATTTTGTCTAAACTTGTTTTGCCAATTCCACGAGCAGGATAATTAATAATTCTTTTTAGAGCTTCATTATCTTTGGGGTTAGAGACCAATCTAAAATATGCTAATAAGTCTTTAATTTCTTTGCGCTGATAAAATGAAAATCCACCATAAATTTTATAAGGAATATTGTTTCTTCTTAAAGCTTCTTCCATTATTCTCGATTGCATATTAGTGCGGTATAGAATAGCAAAATTGCTATAAGGCATTTGTTCAGATTGCCTACGGTCTTTAATTTCGTTAGCAACAACATAACCCTCCTCTGTGTCGGTATTAACTTTTTTTATCTGAATTAAATCGCCTAATTCATTTTCTGAAAATACATTTTTTTCGAGTTGCTTCTTATTATTTTTAATAATACTGTTGGCAGCGTTTACAATGTTTTGCGTAGAACGATAATTTTGCTCTAATTTAAAAACTTGGTGTGTAGGATAATCATTTTTAAAATTTAGAATATTTTCAATTTTAGCCCCTCTAAAAGAGTAAATGCTTTGAGCATCATCGCCTACAACTGTAATGTTTTGGTGTAAACTAGATAATTTTTTCACTATTAGATATTGAGAGTAATTGGTGTCTTGATACTCGTCGACTAATACATAATTGAAGCGTTCTTGGTATTTTTTTAATATTTCTGGATGGTCACGAAATAGAATATTGGTTTTGAGTAAAAGATCATCAAAATCCATAGCGTCAGCTTGTTTACATTTTTGTTCGTAAAGTTCATAAATACGATAAGTGTCGCTTTTTTTTTGAGCTCGATCTCGTTCCATAAATGTAGAAATCCCTGAGTAAGCTTTAGCTGTGATAAGATTATTCTTGGCTGAAGATATTTTATTTAAAAGTTCATTTTCTGGATATTGTTCTCGTTTTAGTTGAAGTTGTTTTAGAATGGAACGCAACAAACTTTTGGCATCGTCGGTATCATAAATTGTAAATTTAGACGAGTAACCAATATGTTCGGCTTCTATACGTAATATTTTAGCGAAAACAGAATGAAATGTGCCCATCCATAGCCAATTAGCCTTTTCTGCTCCAACAACAGAACCAATTCTTTCTTTCATTTCCTTGGCCGCTTTATTGGTAAAAGTTAAAGCTAGAATTTTTTGAGGCGCTACACCTTGGTATAGCATATGCGCGATTTTGTATGTTAGTACGCGTGTCTTTCCCGAACCTGCACCTGCAATTATTAGCGTTGGTCCTTTTAATGCTTTTACAGCTTGTTCTTGTACTTCGCTTAATCCGTGTGTGAGTGAATCTGACATAAGAAATGAAATGTTAATTTGAATGACAAAGGTAAGAGAAAGAAAAAAATCAGAAAGAACTTAGGATTTTAGTTATTCACAACAGCTAATATTTTTTTAGGATACAATAAATGTGAGAATTTAAAGATTAATGGGTTGAATTTAAGTTTATATAGTAAAATTTTAAGAGGAAAGAGAGAACTATTAAGGAGCTTGAAAGTCCATTTATAAAATTATCGAACTTAGAAAGATTCTCAAGATATATGATAAAACTGCTCGTAACTTATTGTATATAAAGGTTTTCTGACTTTAAATGAAGTGTGTTTTTGCGAAATATTTTTTCCTGAGGGTATTAGGTATAATTGTAAAAAACAGCATTATCGAACCAATAGAATCAATTTTGTATTTTCTATAAACACCTCGTTCTCTGACAATTATAAGGGTAAAAAGAAAAGCGGAATACTTATATTAAATAAGAATTCCGCTTTAGTGCCCAGAACAAGACTCGAACTTGCACGACCATAAGGTCACCAGCCCCTCAAGCTGACGTGTCTACCAATTCCACCACCTGGGCATTGTTTATTGTGATTAAGGAACGCCAAATTTAGTAATAAAATTCGTTTCACGAAAGTTTACTTTTGAAAAGTTGATATTGATAGTTTACTTTTGCACAAAGGCAAATTGTTAATGAGAAATTATCCACAAAATATTGAAGAGAAATTGGGCTTTAGTCAGATTGTTGAACACGTAAAGAATAAATGTTTAACCGATTCTGGAAAAGAAATGCTACAAAAACTTGAGTTTATGACTGATTATCGTCAGATAGATAAAGAATTATCTGTTATTGATGAAATGCGTGAGATTCTGGTTTTAGATTATAATTTCCCTTTGAGCTATTTCGATAATCTAAGCTCAATTTTTGATAAATTAAGAATTGAGGATGCAAGAGTTGATTTAATTGAAATTGTTGCTCTAAAAAAGTTTATTGATGTATTGCGCTCTGTCGTACGTTTTTTTGAGGATGAAAAAAATAAGAAATTTAAGGCGCTTTCTCGATTAGCAGGAGAAACAATTATTCATAGCTATGTTAACGATCAGATAAATAGAGTTGTAAATAACAAGGCGGAAGTTAAAGATAACGCTTCGCCAGAACTTTTAAATATTCGTCGTTCGATGCGAAATAAACGCAACGAGGTTTCTAAACAGATTAATTCTGTCTATGCTAAAATAAAACAATCTGGTTGGCTCGATGCAGATATTTCTGTAACTATAGTAAATGGTCGGCTTGTGGTTCCAATAGACTCCAATCATAAGCGAAAAGTAACAGGAATGGTTCACGATGTTTCTGCAACAGGGAAAACTTCTTATGTGGAGCCTTCGGAAGTATTGAATTTGAATAACGAGATTGTTGAACTTGAATATCAAGAAAAGCAAGAAATAGAAAAAATAATCTTTGAACTTTGTAAAAATCTTAGGCCGTATATCTACGATTTAGAGCAGGCTTTTGTATTTCTATCAATGATAGATATGTATCGAGCTAAAGCTAAATATGCAATCGAGATTCAAGCCATTAAAGTGGCTGTAGATCAGAAAGTCCAGATTTCTATATCGAATGCTCGGCATCCTCTTCTTTATCTGACATTAAAAAAAGAACATAAAGAAGTCGTTCCCTTAAATGTTAGATTAAAGGCAGATGAAAGAATTGCTCTGATTTCTGGTCCTAATGCTGGTGGTAAATCGGTGGCTCTAAAAACAGTAGGCTTGTTGCAGTTGATGTTGCAATATGGTTTTCTTTTGCCGGTGGGAGGAGCTACGGAGATGGGTGTTTTTGATAAAATATTTATTGATATGGGTGATGAACAATCTTTGGATAATGATTTAAGCACCTACAGCTCTCATCTAATGAATATGAAACATTTTTTGAAAAATTGTGATGCTCAAACATTAATTCTTATCGATGAGTTTGGTACAGGTACAGAGCCTGCTTTAGGTGGGGCTATAGCCGAATCTGTTTTGGAGCAATTAAATGAAACTCAGACCTTTGGTGTAATTACTACGCATTATTCAAATTTAAAACATTTGGCAGCTTCCCAAAAAGGATTGGTCAATGCAGCAATGATGTTTGATAACCAGAAAATGCAACCTTTGTTTCAGTTGGAACTAAGTCAGGCGGGGAGCTCTTTTGCTTTCGAAATAGCTAGAAAAATTGGCATCCCTGAAGATATTTTGAAAAGAGCTTCTGCAAAAGTTGGACATGATCAGGTAGATTTTGATAAGCATCTACGAGAAGTTTTAAGAGATAAAAAATATTGGAACGAAAAGCGTTATAAAATTCGTCAAGAAGAAAAGCAACTCGACCAGTTAGTCGAAGAATTGACGCAAAATACAATTGATATTAAAGCCTTGCGAAAACAAACAATGGGGGAGGCGAAGAAGCAGGCTAAGCAGATTTTAGACGATGTCAATAAACGGGTGGAAAGTACAATACGGGATATTCGAAATGTTCAAGCCGATAAGAAAAAAACCAAAGCTATACGAAAAGAGTTCGAAGATTTTAAGAAAGAAATAATTTCGCAGAAAGAAAAAGAAGAAGAGAATAAGATTTTTAGAAAAATTGAGCAACTTAGAAAACGACAAGAGCAGAAAAAACAACTCAAAATTAATCATGAGTCTAAAAAAATATTTTCCGAAAAACAACTAAAAGAAACTCCAAATAAGAAATTAGAATTAGGTTCTAAGGTTAAAATTAAATCTACACAAACTTTTGGTGAAGTGCTCGAAATAAAAGGGAATAAAATTCTTCTGGCTGTTGGCGATATGCAAATGACCGTATCTATACATAAATTGCAATTAGTTTCTAGTAACGAATTCAAAAATAAAACCCCTCAGCGTAAAAAAGGGAATACCGTTTTGTTTACCGATACTATGGCTAAGGCGATGCATTTTAGATCTCATCTCGATTTGCGCGGCAAACGTGTTGATGAAGCCATTCAGCTATTAACCCTTTTTATTGATGATGCTATTACAACCAATGCTTCTGAATTAAAAATTCTGCATGGTACGGGAACTGGAGCATTGAGAATAGCTGTTAGAGACTATTTACAGACCGTAGATTTAGTCGATTCTTTTAAAGACGAATTACTCGAAATG
>JAMOQL010000154.1 GCA_027064025.1 Bacteroidales bacterium | reverse complement strand
TTAATGATTCTTTATTTTTAAAATAATAATCCTCGACTTCAGCACGAGTTACTTTAGTATTTATTTTCTTCTTCAAATAATAATCTTCAAACTGGTATTTTAATAAATCTGCTTTATATTGCAAAAGATCAACACTAATATCTTTATTAGCTGCAGGAAGAATCTTTTCAGCTTTTTTTATCATCACTTGATTAATAAGCCATTGCTTTTTAAAATTATCAACCCAAGCAATACTATCTTTAACGTCTAAATCTTTAATCTGCTCCCTTTTAATATCATTAATAGTCAGATAATTACCATCATAACTAAAAATAACGCCTTCTTTATTTTCTGATAAGAAATTATTGCAAGACGTAATAATCAGAGCTAAGCCTATATATATTAGAGCAAAATACTTCATGTAGTAATTATTCTTTTATTTTAGACCAAACAGCTTTATTAACACTTACTGTATATTTCTTTCTCAAAACTTCTATCCATTGCTTTTCAAGATAATCCTGATAATCTGCAGTTATCTGCCCCTTTGCCTCATTCAATTGCTTATTTTCAATTGGAATAATTTTAGAAACATATACCACTTTGTTATCCACATCAAAAATTAATGGTGTTTTTAAATCTTGATTCTCAAAAAACTTCAAGGTTTCATCTGCTTTATCAATAATACTATAATCACCTTTAGAGTATATATTTTCTTTAACAAACTCTGCTGCAGTAGAATCTTTTTTGTTCAAGCTCTGCAAAATAAATTCTTTTGTATAACCTTTAGCATTCTTCTTTAAAAGTAACTTTTTAAGCTTAGCCAATACTTTTGCATCTTTTACAGAATAAACTTGTGCCTCTACACGTTGACCCCACTTATAATTATTTTTATTTTTTTCATAAAAATTCTCCAAACCAACAGAATCTTCAATCGCTTTTGTCCATACCTCTTTATCTGTTAAGTCAAACAATAATATTCCATCGTGATATTCTTGTAACAAATATCTATATTCTGGATATTTTTCAGATAAATGAACTCGCTCTACAGCCTTCAATTCATTTTCCACAAATAAGTTATAGAATTTATTAATAAAGTCTTTTACTGAGCCTTTATTTCTTTTTTGGCTAGAATTCTTTGCTAAATATTCTACAAATGCTTGTTGATTATAAACCGAATCATTCAATGAGAAAAGAGACTTATTAAGTTTCTTAGCCTGATCTTTATTCCAATTTCCTGAGAAAATACTTTGATCAATTACTCTATAAAAGTCTGCTAATCTTTTTGTATTTGGGGAATAATTATACTCTTTTTTAAGTCTATTAATAACTGCATCTTTACTAGTTCTTGCTCTCATATCCTTATCAATACGAGTCCGCAAAGTTTTTTCACTCTCGTCAAACTTTTTAGGTGCTTTTTTATCAATTAGCTGAATAATATGCCATCCAAAATTTGTTCTTACAGGCTTTGAATAATCTCCTTTATTTTTTAATCCAAAAGCTGTATTTTCAAATTCAGGAACCATACGTCCTGTTCCAAACCACTGAAGCTGTCCTCCATTCTTCGCAGACCCCTTATCATCAGAATATAACTGAGCTAAATCTTTAAACTTTTCGCCTTTCTGAAGTTTAGAATATATCATATCAATTTTAACTTTAGCAGCTTTAATTTTTGTTGAATCTGCTTCCTTTGGAACTGCAATCATGATATGTGCTACTTGAACTTCTCCTTTAGCAGGACGTTTATCAACAACTTTCAGAATATGATATCCATAACGAGTCCTAACAATATCTGAGACCTCTCCTACTTTAGTATTATAAGCAGCATTTTCGAAGGGATAAACCATTTGAAAAACTGTGAAATAACCTAAATCACCTCCATTTTGTTTCGCTGAAGGGTCTTCAGATTTTTGTTTTGCAACAGCCACAAAATCTTTCTTACCTTCTACTATTTGCTTTCTTATTGCTTTAATCTTATTATATGCAGCCAACGTATCTGCAGGTGTTGCATCCTTTGCTACCATAATTAATATATGAGAAGCTCTAACATCAAATTGCTGTCGATCGAAAGCTTCTTTTACTAACCTTTCGTCAACTTTTTTGTCTGTAAAATAAGGCTTCTCTAATTGAACTTTATAACCATTAAATTCTTTCAAAAACTTTGGTAAAGTATCCATTCCTCTACTTTCTGCCTCAGCTACTTTCAATTTAAAATTAATAAACAAATCCAAATACTCTTCTACAGTTTTTTTGTCAACTACGTTTCCTGTGTTATTATTCTTCTGATAGATTCGTAAGAATTCGCCCTCACTAATAGGTTTATTATTAATAGTCAATAAAGTATCATTTTGCGAATAAGCATGGAAACTTAATAAGAAAATGAATAAATATAATGATAATGTTTTCATGAATTGGTATTTTATTATTAAATAATCGTTAGTTATATTTTATAAATTTTATCTACTATAATTTGGAGCCTCACGAGTAATCGTAACGTCATGAGGATGGCTTTCTTGCATTCCAGAGTTCGTTATTTTAACAAATTGTGCTTTTTGTAGTTTATTAATAGAACTCGCACCGCAATACCCCATACCTGCCCGTAAGCCTCCAATCAGTTGATAAACCACCTCCGACAAAGTTCCTTTATAAGGCACTCTTGCCGCAATTCCTTCAGGTACTAATTTTTGAATATCATCTTCCACATCTTGGAAGTATCTGTCTTTTGAACCTTTTTGCATAGCCTCAATAGACCCCATTCCTCTATATGATTTGAATTTCCTACCTTGATAAATAATTGTATCTCCTGGCGATTCTTCAACTCCGGCGATTAATGATCCTATCATAACTGTATCTCCGCCTGCTGCAATAGCTTTAACAATATCACCAGAATACCGAATACCTCCATCGGCAATAACAGGAATCCCCGAACCTTTTATTGCTTCTGCAACTTCGTATACAGCAGATAATTGAGGATAACCAACTCCCGCAATAATACGAGTTGTACAAATTGATCCAGGTCCAATTCCAACTTTTACAGCATCTGCTCCTGCATCTACAAGATACTTTGCAGCGGCTCCTGTTGCAATATTACCAACAACAAAATCAATCTTAGGATAAGCTGATTTGAGTTTTTTAAGCATTTCTACTACTCCTTTTGTATGACCATGAGCTGTATCGATTACAATTGCATCGACCCCTGCTTCCACAAGAGCATCTGCTCTTTCCATGGTATCAAAAGTTACCCCTACTCCTGCAGCAACTCTCAAACGGCCTTTTTCATCTTTACAGGCCATCGGTCTATCTTTTGCTTTTGTGATATCCTTATAAGTAATTAAGCCAATTAATTTATTAGTATCGTCAACAACTGGTAATTTTTCTATTTTATGACGCTGAAGAATTTCGGCGGCTTTTTCTAAAGTTGTAAATTGAGAAGTTGTAACAACATTTTCGTGAGTCATTACATCTGCTATAATTTTATTTTCTTCAACCTCGAATCTTAAATCTCTATTGGTAACAATTCCAACCAAATATTTATCTTTATCTACAACAGGAATACCTCCAATTTTAAATTCTTTCATTAATTTAAGAGCATCTCCTACTGTTTGATCTTTCAAAATCGTAATAGGCTCATAAATCATCCCATTTTCAGCCCTTTTTACTTTCTTAACTTCTTTTGCTTGTGCCTCAATACTCATATTTTTATGAATCACACCTATTCCTCCCTCTCGAGCAATTGCCATAGCCAAAGCCGATTCTGTAACAGTATCCATTGCTGCTGAAACGATTGGAGAGTTCAACTTAATATTTTTAGAAAAATAAGTTTCTGTTTTTACATTTCTCGGTAAGACTTCAGAATACGATGGAACCAAAAGTACATCATCGAAAGTTAAGCCTTCAGATACTATTTTATTGGATATCAGTGACATAATATGAATTTATTTAGAAATTAAAATTGTGCTAAAATACATAAAAAGGAGATAATACGTAGGGTTTTTAAGACTTTTTAACGTTACGATTCTTTTAAAAAATAAATTACAAAAAATATTCAAGTCCTTTTTATATAATTCTAAGGCTAAGTCTTATCTTTATCAATCAAAAAAATAATTTTATTATAAAACATCTACTTCTGAAAATTGGGGAAATTTAACGACATATTAAAACAATATTGGGGTTATGATGAATTTAGACCGTTACAGCTAGATATTATCGAGTCTATTGATCAAGGAAAAGATACTTTAGGACTTTTACCCACTGGAGGGGGGAAATCTTTAACCTTTCAGATTCCGGCAATGGCAACAGAAGGTCTATGCTTAGTAATAACACCCCTTATCGCATTAATGCTAGACCAAGTTAATAATCTAAAGCAACGAAAAATCCCTGCCGAAGCGATATACTCTGGTATGTCTCAGAGAGAAATAGAATTGGTGTTTAACAAAGCTTCTGCTAATCAAATAAAATTTTTATACCTCAGTCCAGAGCGTCTAAAAACTGAACTTTTTAAACAGCAAATAAGAGGAATAAATATCAATTTAATTGCTGTAGATGAGGCTCATTGCATATCGCAATGGGGATACGATTTTAGACCTGCATATTTAGAAATTGCAGAAATCCGAAATTTATTACCAGACCATCCGATTCTTGCTCTAACAGCATCAGCAACTAAAAAAGTTGTAAAAGACATTCAGAAACAACTCGAATTTAAAACCGAAAATGTTTTTAGCAAAAGTTTTTTCCGCAATAATTTAGTATATATTTCCAGAAAAGTTGAGGATAAATTTCATTATTTACTTCAAACTATAAATAAAATACAAGGTTCTGGAATCGTTTATGTAAGAAACAGAAAAGAAACTTTTGAAATAGCAAAATTTCTGTACGAAAATAATATTTATGCAGATTACTATCACGCTGGGATTCCACAAGAGGATAAGAAACGAAAACAAGAGCTCTGGCAAAACGATAAATTAAGGGTTATTGTTTCTACAAATGCTTTTGGAATGGGAATTGATAAGTCCAATGTTCGTTTTGTCATCCATATGGACTTACCCAATTCTCTAGAGGCTTATTATCAAGAGGCTGGACGTGGAGGAAGAGATGGAGCCATTGCATACGCTGGGATTATATACAACGAGCAAGACCTCATCAAACTCAGAGAAAGTGTAGAGCTCAGCTTTCCTCCCATCGCTGAAATTAAACGAGTGTATACAGCTTTGGGTAATTTCTTTCAGCTTCCTATTGGAGCAGGAAAAGATGAGGAGTTCCCCTTTAATATGTCTAAATTTGCTTCTAACTATAAGCTTAGTTTTATTACTTCTTATAATGCCTTAAAACTTTTAGAGAAAGAAGGGTGGATTCAAATGAGTGAGCCAATCAATACTCCTTCAAAAATTCATTTTATTGTTGATAATAATGATTTATATCGATTTTATATTAGTAATCCTGACTTCGAAACTTTTATTCGTATATTATTAAGAAATTATCAAGGATTATTTACATCTTATGTAAATATTAACGAATATCATATTGCAAAAAAAGCAAATGTAAATATTTCTATCGTTTACAAATACCTAAATTTACTTCAGCAAAATAATATTTTAATATACATTAAGAAAAACGATTCTAGCTACATTCAGTTTTTACAAGAAAGAATGGATGAGAAATATATTCATATTTCCAAAGAAATATACAACCAACGGAAAATGGAGATGATAGAAAAAATAGAATCGATGATAAATTTCGCAACATCAAAAGACGTATGCCGATCGTCTATTATTTTGAAGTATTTCGGAGAAGTAAATCCCCCGAACTGTGGCCTTTGTGATATTTGCGTCGAAAACAAAAATCAATCGGAACGTATAAAAGTACTTCAAAATAAAATTATCAAAGCATTAAAAATCCGAACATCCCCTATCGAAGATTTGTGTATTAAATTAGGGAGCAATAAAAAAATGATTCTAACAGCCATACATATTCTCCAAGACGAAAAAAAAGTGATACTAAATCAAAATCAAGAATTTAAACTTCTCTAAATTTCCTCAAAAACACCTCAATAGGCTTTGGTACGGCTTTCCGTTTCAATTCGTCCCAAGAAGTTATACGACTATATGATTCTGGAATTTTACTTTTAAAAAAACGGATATATAAATTACGATGCGTTAATTTATGCTTCATTTCTGTAATAAAAAACAACTCACTACTATTTTTCGAATAATTGGATCTCAGTTCTTCCAGATGATTAACTTTAACCAACTCTACTTCAGAAGTAACATTCGGAAACTCAAATAACTTTTTCCAAATGGTTTTCACGTTCCTTTGCTGCATTATTACGCCTTGAGAATTGGATAAAAAAAGATAATCTACATATAAGTCTTTAACTTTAATTTTCTTTGTTTTAACAGGACGCTCTAAAAAGTTTTGTCTTTCATAGGACAAACATTTCTCTTTGAGAGGACAATTATCACAATCCGTTTTTTTTGGTTTACAAACTAAGGCACCTAACTCCATAACAGCTTGATTAAAATTACCAGGATTATCCACATCCATTATTTCAATCATCAAGCCCTTAATTATTTTTTTACCATTATTTGAATCAACAGGAATGTCTATATCAAAAAGCCTAGAAATAACTCTAAGGACATTACCGTCAATAGTGGGAACCGTTTCATCGTATGCAATTGAGGCAATAGCTGAAGCGGTATAATCGCCCACCCCTTTTAATTTCAGTAGCTCTTTATATGTTTTGGGGAAATGCCCAGAATATTCAGCGACAACCTGTTTTGCAGCAAAATGTAAATTTCGGGCGCGAGAATAATATCCTAAACCTTGCCACAATTTTAATACTTTATCTTCATTTGCCGAGGCTAAGTCATATACCGTAGGGAAATTTTCAATAAATTTCTTATAATATGGTAGACCTTGAACAACTTGGGTCTGTTGCAAAATAATTTCAGATAGCCATATAGGGTACGGATTTTTATTCGAACGCCAAGGCAAATCACGCGAATTATCTCTATACCAATTATTTAACAATTTTTTGATTTCCATAAACCCCACTTTCAAAAAAAAAAACATTTGATTAACAAAATTAAACGTATTTGGTTTCTTAAAATCAAAAAAAGCTATATATTTGCATCTCTAAAAAAAGAAGGTAAACAATTGATATTAAATAAAATATTATGACAAAAGCAGATATTGTAAACGAGATCTCAAAAAACACAGGGATTGAGAAAATTATGGTGCAGAAGACTGTAGAAGCTTTTATGGAGTCTATTAAAGATTCGTTAGCAGAAGGTAGCAATGTATATTTAAGAGGTTTTGGTAGCTTTATTGTTAAGCAAAGAGCAGAAAAAACAGCAAGAAATATTTCAAAGAATACAACTATTAAAATACCAGCTCACAAAATTCCAGCATTTAAACCTGCTAAGACTTTTGTGAATGAGGTAAAAAGTAATGTTAAATAATTTAAAGAATTAGGATATGCCAAGCGGAAAAAAAAGAAAAAGACATAAGATGTCTACGCACAAGCGTAAGAAACGTTTAAGAAAAAACAGACATAAGCATAAGAAATAGTCTGTGTATTAGCTATTAAGATATTTAAACCTATAAGGCTCTGTCTTATAGGTTTTTTTAATTATTATCACATAGCAAAAAAACAATAAAAATATATGAGTAACGAACTGATAATTGACGTAACCAATAAAGAGGTCGCAATTGCCCTATTAAAAGATAAGGGTTTAGTTGAGTTGAATAACGAAAAGAACAACATTCAGTTTACAGTTGGTGACATATATCTTGCACAAGTAAAAAAAATAATGCCTAGCCTTAACGCCGCATTTGTAAATGTGGGCTACGAGCGGGATGCTTTTTTACATTATTTGGACTTAGGTCCACAGTTTCAATCATTAAATAAATATCTCGAACAAAATTTAAATCAAAAAGGACAGGCATCTGATTTGTCCAAGTTTCATAATTTACCTGATATTGAGAAATCTGGAAAAATTATCGAAACACTTAAATCTGGTCAAAAAATCATTGTTCAGATTGCAAAAGAGCCCATTTCTACAAAAGGGCCAAGATTAACATCTGAGATTTCTATTGCAGGGCGGAATTTAGTACTAATTCCTTTCTCAAATAAGATCTCTGTTTCGCAGAAAATTAAATCTGTTGAAGAACGTAATAGGTTAAAAAACCTAATAAAAAGTATTAAACCTGCCAGATATGGTGTTATTATTAGAACCGTTGCCGAAGGTAAAAGGGTTGCTGATTTTGATGCTGAAATTAGAGAATTGGTAGATAAATGGGAAGGTGCATTCAAGCAATTAACACAAAGCACAGCTGTACCTTCTCTAACTATTGGAGAATTAAATCGTACGTCGGCAATTGTTCGAGACATGATGGACGAGAGTTTCAATAGTATTATTGTTAATGATGAAACATTATATAAAGATATAAAAGGCTATATATACGGAATTGCACCAGAGAAAGAAAAAATTGTAAAGCTACACAAAGAAAAGGCTCCTATTTTTGATTTTTATGGCATTGAAAAACAAATTAAAGGTTTGTTTGGTAAGACCGTCGTATTCAAACAAGGTGCATACCTTGTAATTGAACATACGGAAGCCCTACACGTCATCGATGTAAATAGTGGTAATAGGAACAAAAAAGGCATAGATCAAGAGACAAATGCCTTAGAAGTTAATCTTGCTGCTGCAGATGAAATCGCACGTCAACTTCGCTTACGCGATATGGGGGGAATTATTGTTGTTGACTTTATCGATATGGTCACTTCTGAGAATCGTAAGAAACTTTACGAACGCATGAAGGAAAACCTTAAAAGCGATAGAGCAAAACATCACCTTCTTCCTCTTACAAAGTTCGGCCTAATGGAAATAACACGCCAAAGAGTCCGACCTGAGATGAACATAAAAACTAGAGAAACTTGTCCTATTTGCAAAGGCTCTGGTAAAGTAGAAGCTACCATACTTTTTACTGACGAATTGGAAACTCACTTTAAGTATTTAGCAGAAAATATTAATGCTAATCAATTAACACTTAAAGTGCATCCTTTTGTCGAAGCTTACTTGAATAAAAGAAAAAGATTTTTTAGCTCCATTCGCAAAGAGTGGGTAAAAAAATATAAAAAGAAATTACTTATTGAAGGTATTACAAAATATCACTTATTAGATTATAATTTCTTTGATGATAAAAATGAAAAAATCATTTTATAAAAAAGAAGGGGCTGCTATTTTTTTGCAACCCCTTCTTTTTAAATATCATATAAAAATATCGAACTAAGATTTTACTTTCCCTTTTAATTTATCGTCTGTAGTAATACCACTCAAGATTTCTATATTAATACCATCAGAAAGTCCCGTTTTTATTTCTACTTTTTCAAATTTTTGCTTCGATTTTTCAACTTCAACAAATTGTTTTCCATCTTCAAAAATCATTAAACTTTCTGGTATTACAAGAACACTATCTTTTCTAGATAAAACAATATCAGCATTGGCAGAATAGCCTGCTCTAATAAATAACGAATCTTGTAATTGAACAGCTGCTTTAATTTCGAATTGCATAGCTCCATTTTCCTTTTCTCCTTTTGGTGAAATATATTCTAATACTGCTTCGAAGGTTTTATTTTCTATGGCTCCAATATGCATAATAAGGTTCATTCCCTCACTTAATTTTCCAACTTCTGACTCATCAATTTTACCTTTAAAAATCATTTCGTTCATGTTTGCAACCGTAGCAATCGTTGTTCCATCATTAAAATTATTACTTTCGATAATCGAATTACCTTCTTCGATTGGCACTTGCAAAACCATTCCATCGATAGTAGAACGGACTAAAGTATTGGTTATTTTCCCTGCGTCTTTAGTTACACCTTCTTTAATAAGTTGAAGATTATCTTGGGCAGTTTTTAATTCTGCTGTTGCATTCTGATATTTTAAATCAATCACTTGATATTCAGCAGCTGCAATTACTTTTTGCTCGTATAATTTCTTTTTTCGATTGAATTCCAACTCTGCTTCTTTTAGTGAAATCTCTGCCCTTTTGACTCTCGATTCAGCTTCGTTTAAATTTACCATATTAGGAATAACCCTAACTTTTGCAATTAAATCACCTTTTTTAACTTTATCGCCAGGCAATACATAGAGTTTTTCTACAATTCCAGAGATTTTTGGTTTTATCTCAATTTCTTTACGAGGAACAACCGATCCAGTAGCAACAGTTTGTTTTATAATATTAGTTATAAAAGCCTGCTGGATTTCATATTTCAAGGGTTCTTCTTGATTCTTCTGATACAAATAATACACCGTGTAAACCACCAATGCTAAAAATCCAATCAATACAGAAATTCTAATTATCTTTTTCATTTTATATAATTTTCAACTTAATAAATTTAATATTTTACTCATCTCGTAAGGCATCAATCGCTTTAATCCTAATAGCTCTTTTGGCAGGCAAAAATCCTGCAAAAGCGCCTGTTATTACAATCACTAAAATTGCTAAAAGGACCACATAAACATCGACTTCTGGGTTTCTAATAAAACTTTCTCCTTCGCCATTAAACATGGGGCTAATAGCTTCTAAAGCCCATACGCCAACCAGTAAGCCCATTAGTCCTGCAAAGAATGTTAGTACCACAGACTCCATAATTATTTGCGACACAATACTAATAGGTGTGGCTCCAATAGCGCGTCGAACACCAATTTCTTTGGTCCGTTCTTTTACCACAATCATCATAATATTACTGATACCAATAACACCGGCAAAAAGAGTTCCTAATCCAACCACCCAAATTAAAATATTTATGGACATAAAAAGACCAGTCATTTTAGAAAATTGTTCTTCTATATTGAATCCTCCGAGAGCCATATCATCATCTGGAGAAATTTGATGTCGTTCGGCAAGCAAGGCTCTAACTTTCTTTTCGGCAATAGATGCTGGAATATTATCTTTAGCTGTCATAGCAAAAAAGCCTACAATATTCCCATAATTATATACCTGCTGCAAGGTGCTAAAGGGAATCCAAATCATCTCTTTTTTGTCACCATTCATATTAACATTTCCTTTTGGCGACACTACTCCAATCACTTTAAAATAAACCCCTTGTATTCGAATCTGTTTTCCAATAGGATTTTCATTAGGATCGAATAACACATCTCTGACACGAATACCAATAACGGCTACTTTTCTTTTATCATCGACATCTTTTTTATTTAAAAGACGACCTGTCAATACATTTACTGGATCGATTCTAAAAACTGCAGGATAATCACCATTTACAGTATATGAGCCAGAATGCTTTCCTCGAACTACATTATTACCATCGGCTCCCCATCTTCCTCCTTGCAGCTTTGGTGCAACTATATCGATTTCAGGAACTTGCTCTTTAATAGCTTGAATATCGTCAGTAATAAAATTGAACTGTCTACCTCTCGGAAACCCTTTAAACGGAATGGTAGTTGGCTGTGTCCAAATAAAAAAACTATTAGTAGCAAAATCACCAAAATTTCCAGTAACACCATTTTTTAGACCATTTCCTGCTCCAAGCATAAAAATTAACATTAAGATTCCCCAAGACACGCCAAATCCAGTTAAGAAAGTCCTTAACTTATTCTTCTTTAGCGAAAGCCAAATTTCATTCCATGTGTCTATTT
>JAMOQL010000153.1 GCA_027064025.1 Bacteroidales bacterium | reverse complement strand
GTAAATATGACCCTAGTATTTCTACTTATGCCGAAGAACTGACAACTCGAGTTGGTGATATCGGTTATAATTTGGGTTTTCAATATCACGATAATATTAAATCAAAATATAAGTTTACAATTGGAGTAACGTATGGTGTAAAAAATGTTCTCGATACCAAAACCGAGTTGACTATGAGGAGTTTAACCATTGGTCATTCTTCTACAGGAGATACGTTGTTTAATAATCAAAATTTAGCATCATCAGTCAGTCTTCCTGGGTTTTATGGTTTTGGATTTTCTATTGGAACAGAAAAATTAACTTTCGGTGTCGATTATCAATATTCGACGTGGAGTCAATCAAGCATTGCCAATAAACAAGAGAAATATGTCGATGCGCAGAAAATTATTGTTGGGTTAGAATATATTCCTAAACCAAGAACTGCTGTAAAATACATTCATAGAATCAGATATCGTCTATCTAGTAGATTAGAGAATAGTTATATGTTAATAAATAGCAATCAATTAAAAGATGTTGGCATAACTTTTGGAGTTGGGTTACCAATGAAAAGATCAAAATCTACATTAAATTTAGCATTTGATATGGGTCGAAGAAGTACTTTTGTTGATGGGGCTTTAAGTCAAACTTATTTTAAATTTAGTCTCGATTTATCTTTGCATGATATTTGGTTTATAAAAAGGAAATACGATTAAATAATAACAATTAATTACAAAAAAGAAATGAAGAAAATAGTTTTTAATACTTTAGTTTTGTTTGCAGCGTTAATACTGTCTATTCCGAGCTTTGCTCAAAATGATGACGCCAAATATGGAGATAATCCAGAACAGTGTAAAAGAGACTTATCCGAATATATTGAGTTTGTAAAACAAAAAAATTATATAGATGCTTTACCCGCTTGGAGACGAGTTTATTCAGCTTGTCCTCAATCATCAAAAAGTATATTTATTAATGGTCCCAAAATTTATGGAAAATTAATTAAAGCTGAAAAAGATGCAACAGTAAAACAAGCTTACATAGATACTTTAATGCAAATATACGATAGGCGAATTGAATTTTTTGGGCAGGAAGGAAGCGTATTAGGACGTAAAGGAAATGATCTTTATAAGTATAATAGAAAAGGAGCTTACGAAGAAGCTTATGGTTATTTAGTTAAATCGGCAAAACTTACAGGTAATAAGTCACAGGCAGCAGTTCTTCAGAGTTATATGAGTGCATCGGCAAGAATGTATAAAAATAAAAAACATGATGCTGGGCAGGTAGTTCAAGACTTTTCTATTATCTCCGATATTTTAACTCAGCTTAAAGATAAGTATAAGGATAACGAAAAAAAATTAGGTCGAATTAAAAAAGTCGAAGAAAATGTTGGTAAGCTTTTTATTGGTACAGGTGCAGGTAGCTGCGATGTGCTAATTGCACATTTTACACCCAAATTTGAGGCTACACCTAACAATGTTGAATTACTTAAGGTTATTACGAAATATTTAGATAAAGGAGATTGTTCAGATTCAAAATTATTCTTTGATGCATCAGCAAATTTATATGAAGCAGAACCATCGGCACAGGCGGCTTATAATCTTGCAAAAATGGCGGCTAAGAAAAAGCAATTCTCTAAAGCATCAGAATTCTATAAGAAAGCTATAGATATGGAGGAAGACAATTCAGTAAAAGCTCAATACTATTATGAGTTAGCTGCAGTATCGACATCTTCTCCAGCAACTGCAAGAAATTATGCTTTAAAAGCAGCGAGTTTAAAAAGTGGATGGGGAAAACCTTATATTTTAATAGGAAAGCTATATGCCTCAAGTGGTTGTGGTGACGATAAGTTCACAAAAGCTTCTGTATTTTGGTTAGCCGCAGATAAATTTGCTAAAGCCAAAGCAATAGACCCTTCGGTGACCGGTGAAGCCAACAAATTAATATCAACCTATAAAACTTATTTTCCTGGGAAAGAAGATGCTTTTGCATATAATATTACAGAAGGTGCAACTGTGAAAATAGAGTGTTGGATTAATGAAACAACAAAAGCAAGATTTTAATTTTGTTTAAACAAAAACAAATAATATTAATTAGCATTGGACTTTTATTAAGTTCAGTGCTTTTTATTTCTTGTAGTAACGATGATGAGGATATTCTAGAGGCAATAGATTACAAAACATATCCATCGCAATCTGCAGAAAATATAGAAGTTGTAAGAACCGATTCAGGAAAGGTTGTTTTAAAAATATTTGCAAAAAGATATGAAAGCTATTCGCATTTGGAAGAAAACCCTTATGATGAATATCCAAAAGGAATAAAACTCGTTACTTATTCAAATTATCCTGAAGTTTCATCATCCTTAGTTTGTAATTATGCAAAACATGAAATTGATATTGATAAATGGGAAGCAAGAGATGACGTTATTGTAGTAAACATCGATGGAGATTCATTACGAACCGAGCAAATGTATTGGGATACCAAAACTCAAAAGATTTATTCAGATAAAGCTGTTAACATTAAAACCTCTACGGAAATAATATATGGCACCGGATTTACAGCGAAGCAAGATTTTACTGGCTGGAAAATAAACAATGTAAAAGGGACTATATATTTAGATGAATAGAATCGGTTTTTGTGTGATTTTTCAATTCAAAATATTATATTTGTACGAAATAATAAAAAATAAGATGGGATTATTAGATGGAAAAGTTGCTATTATTACTGGTGGCTCTAGAGGAATAGGAAAAGCAATTGCAATGCTTTTTGCGGAAGAAGGGGCAAATATTGCCTTTACGGATTTAAAAGCTGACGAGAATTTTTCTACTGTAGAAAAAGAATTAAATGCCCTTGGTGTTAAAGCAAAAGGATATACTTCTAATGCAGCAAATTTTGACGATTGTCAAAATACAGTAGAACATATTGTTAAAGATTTTGGTAGAGTAGATGCTTTAATTAATAATGCAGGAATTACTCAAGATAATCTTTTAATGCGAATGACAGAACAACAATGGGATGCGGTTATTACTGTAAATTTAAAATCAATTTTTAATATGACTAAAGCTGTTCAGCGTACTATGTTGAAGCAACGTTTTGGTTCTATTGTAAATATGAGTTCTGTTGTAGGCGTTGGAGGAAATGCAGGGCAATCTAATTATTCTGCTTCAAAAGCAGGGATGATTGGATTTACAAAATCTATAGCCAAAGAGTTAGGTTCAAGGAATGTCCGTTGTAACGCTATTGCTCCTGGTTTTATTGTTACCGAAATGACGGCACAGTTACCTCAAGATGTGGTAGAAGGATGGTACGAAAAAATTCCTTTAAAACGTGGAGGAACGCCAGAAGAGGTTGCTAAAACAGCATTGTTTTTTGCATCAGATCTTTCTTCTTATGTAAGTGGACAAGTTCTAACAGTTTGTGGAGCAATGCAAACGTGATTTTAATAAAAAAATATATGATTTGAGGTTCGGTAGTATTATCGGACCTTATTTGTTTTTATGAATATGATATTATTAGATGACTTAAATAGAGAGGTCGAATTAGTAAATAATCCGCAAAGAATTATTTCATTAGTTCCGTCTATCACAGAATTGTTATTCGATTTAGGTTTAGCGGAGCAGATAGTTGGAAGAACAGATTTTTGTATTTATCCTAGAAATAAAGTTGATAAAGTAAAAAAAATTGGGGGAACAAAAGATTTTTGTTTAGACGAAATTAGAGAGCTAAAACCTGACTTAATAATTGCTGTCAAGGAAGAAAACTCTAAAGAATTAGTCACCGAAATTGCTATCGAATTTCCAACCGTAGTGTTCGATATTGTGGATATTAAGTCCGCAATAAGAATGATTAATATAATTGGAGAAATAACATCTAAACAGCAGTTCTCAAAAAATATTATTATAGAAATAAATGAAAGAATGGCTCTTCTTGAAGAAAAATCGATAGAAACCAAAACGGCTTGCTATCTGATATGGCATAAACCGATGATGAGTATCAATAAACAAACTTTTATTTCTGAAATGATGAATATTGCAGGCTTTAGAAATAAATTCGATTCCAAGAAAGATTATTACCCAATTATCGATAAAGAGGATCTAGAAAGTAAGCCTCCAGAATATATACTTTTATCGAGTGAACCGTTTCCTTTTAATCAAAAGCATCAACAAAATTATCAGGAACAATATCCCAATTCGAAAGTTGTATTAGTAAGTGGGGAGATGTTTTCTTGGTATGGATCTAGAATGATTAAAGCTTTAGATTATTTCGTTAACGAAATTGAATTAATTAAAAATGGATCATAGCTTGAATAAAATCTTAAAAAAATAATAACTTGCATAAAAATTAAGAACATGTCAAATAAAGAACGAATTGCTATTTTCCCAGGATCATTCGACCCTTTTACTATTGGGCATCAAGATATTGTACAAAGAGCCTTGCCTCTGTTTGATAGAATAATTATTGCGATAGGGTTTAATTCTGATAAGAAAGGTTTTTTTCCTATAGATAAAAGAAAAGCTTGGATTGAACAAAGTTTTAATGGAAATGAAAAAATAGAAGTCCATACTTATGAGGGCTTAACTGTCGATTTTTGTCATAAAGTTGGAGCTCAGTTTTTGTTACGAGGTTTACGAACCTCTTCCGATTTTGAGTATGAACGAGCTATTGCTCAGATGAATAAAAAAATAAATCTTGATATTGAGTCTGTATTTTTATTAACAGCTCCAGAGTATACGCCAATTAGTTCAACTATTGTTCGAGATATTATTAGGCATGGCGCCGATGTTTCAGAGTTTCTGCCTAAAGGAATGATTATTGATTAGATTTATTATACCGTATAGACCAATTTATTTATCAATGAAAAGATATTTATTTCTATTTTTTGTTTTTGTGAGTATACAGTTGTTCTCTCAAACCATAGTTGTCGAAAAGTCAGATTATAAAAATGAAACGCTTGTTTTTTATGCGTTCTCAGATTATATTAGTATGATAAAAGATACTATTGCTATTGTTAATACTGATGAAAATGGGGCTTTTTCTCGACAACTTTCGTTATCTACTATTCGATGCGTTTTTATAGATTTAGGAGTTTATCATTGTTCATTGTATCTTGAGCCACAGAAAGTGTATCAATTGAAATTTCCTGATAAAAGAGTAAAAACTACAGTCGAGGAACTAAATATTTATTTTGAACCTATAGAGTATCCGATAGATATTGTTAATAGTTCTCCTACAGATATAAATTTGTTATTGTATTCTTTCGATCAAATTTATGATGAATTTCTATCACGAAACTTTGACTCGATATATAGGTATCCACAGAGTAAGATTACTAGTGATTTTGAATCAAAAATTAATAATTATTATTCGGAAATTAATAACCAGTATTTCGATGAATATAAAAATTATCGTATCGCAGAATTGAAATATTTAGGTCCTAATAGAAGTTACGAAACTATTGGTTTTAAATATTTTAATGGTGAAAAAATTCTATATAATAATTTTGCGTACATGCATCTTTTTAATCTGATGTATAAAGACTTTTTTAATTTATATGCTAATACGAAAGAAGGCGAAAAGTTAGTAAATATTATTAGAGAGGGGCGCAGTGTTATAAAGTTAAAGAAATGCCTAGAAAATAATCCTTCTCTTTCAGATTCTAATTTAGAAGAGTTGATAATATTAAAAGCGATAAATGATGAGCTCTTTAATCCCAGAATGGTCAGTCAGATTCACTTTCCAAGACCTCAATTGAAAATAATATTAGATTCGATTCAGTTTTTTAGTTCAAATCTCGAACATCGTAAGATTGCTGAAAATATCAATAAAAAAGCGAGAGCGGATTGTAGCATAAAGAATAAAATTTCACCCGATTTTAACTTGTTAAATTTTAGTGGAGATACGGTTAGTTTATCCGATTTTAAAGGTAAGTACGTTTATTTAAATTTTATGCGTACGGATGTTGTACCAGCCATGGAAAGTATGGATAGAATGATTAATTTTTATAAAGATCATCAACAAGATATCGAAATTGTTTCGGTGTTTACAGATGATATTTCCGAGTTCTATCAGTTAGACACTACCAAATATGCATGGCCTCTATTGCATACTCTAAAAAATGATGAATCGATTCTTGAGTATTATAAATTAATAACTTGGCCTCAGTTTTTCCTATTATCTGCCAAAGGTATGGTTATAGCTTCGCCAGCTCCTTCAATACAAGAGAATTTTGAAATGAAATTTTTTGAGTTGATAGATAAATAATGCATTTCTTATTTTAGTTTTTTTATTCTAGGTATTAGAAAAGTTGATTGATATTTTTACTGAGATTAATAATATTTGCTTTATTAAGTAATAAGGAGAACCGAACTCTTTCGATAAATTTATTAGTGTATAAATTATTGGTTTCTATGATTTGTTTATCGGCTGTAATGGGAATGTAAATAACTACTACATCTTTAATAATGTGCAATGAAATACCAGTTTCCCATGCTAAGCCTTTGTTGAAGAATTTATTACTTTCTTCGAAGGCTGCTATGGAAAAGTAAAATTCTAAAGGGGTTTTAAATGGGAGGGTACTTGAAATAGTCATTGAACTCATCCATTTATTAGAAGAAAATGGAGCAAAGTATGAAAATCCACCTTCGTTTGCAATAAACTGATGTGACCAAAATTGTTCTTGAGTATCGTTTCGTCCAATAAAAGTATTCTCATATAAATAATCTTTGCCTCCAGAAGTTCCCGATAGCGAAAGGTTAAATTGTCCATTATTTGAATTGTTGAAAAGAAATAGGCCTGTAAATAGTCTTATTTTAAGACCTGTTTGAGGTTTCGAGTAACTTAACTCTTGTTTGAATTTAGCAGAAAGTAAAGCAAAATCTTTATGATTAATCAATCTTGCATCAAAGTTAAAAGGGTTAACCCATCGATTGTTCCGTGCAGAATATTCGATATTAATAAATTGATTGTATGCTTTATAATTACTATAATCGCTAGCTATAGAATAGTAAAAATCTAGTTGTTGAATAGTTGGATTTGAAACTAAAAAGTTTGTGAAATTAATCTTTAATCCTGTTCTGACTTGGAAATAATTTTGGCTTGTAGAAAGTCCGTAAGATTTAGAATTGATATATGGTATATATTCATTGATGTAAATATTTTTTGAATCAAATCTAAACGAAAATTGAGTCTCTCCAGAAATTTGATGATTTCCGAAGGAAAACATTGGCATAATTAGATACTCTAACTGTGAAGGAAAAATCAGATTGCTCATCAGTGCTGTTCCAAGCATAAATTTATTAGTTGTATTATATCCAATTACTGGGCTGTAGAATATTTGTGCAGTATTTTCTTTATCGATGCCACCTATAAATTCCAATTTAAGGTTATCATACTTCTTTAACCAACCTTTGGGTTTTATGTAATTGTTATTTCTGTTGTAGTCGATACTTCGGTAGTCTTTATCTAAGAATATTTTGTCAAAATCTTCTTTAATAATAAAAGTTGAATCTTTACTAAAGCCTTTAGTAATTATTTCTTTAACTATGTTATTCTCTTTATATACCTGAATAAATAATGGAGACTTTATTTTTTTCGTGTTTCTAATTTTTAGATAATATGTATTCTCTTTCTGTGTAATGGATTTAATTTTATAATCAGATTTCTTTCTGGAATTTAGTAAATCATTAAAGAACCAAGATAAATCTTTGGTCGAATTTTTTGTAAAAATGTATTCCAAGTCGGAGGGTTGTGGATGTTTGAATTTCCATGTTTTAAAATATATTTTCATGATTCTATCAAATTCTTCGTCTCCAAGATAGTATCGTAAGTAATTAATAATAGCAGCGCTCTTTTTATATACAATTGTACCATAATTGAATTTGTTATATTGTTCAGAGCCTAAGTTGCATATTTGGTCTGAATTTCTACTGGCACTAAACATATAAGAATAATAATCTAATTGGTTATATTTAATAAATGAACGCTTTATAGGTAAAGGTTTGTATATAGCATTAGGGTATTTCGTTTCTAAGTAACGATTCTCATAAGCCGAATTGAGTCCTTCGTCCATCCATGGGAATTCTCTTTCGTTGTTTCCTAAAATCCCATAGAACCAGTTATGACCTACTTCATGTATAATTATATCTTCTAATTCTAAGGGAGTATTACCTTCTGCAACGACTGTAATTGTAGGATATTCCATTCCTCCTCCCGCTCCAAGGCTAGCTTGTACGGCTTTACAAGTCTTGTAAGGATAATCTCCTAACCATAAAGAATAGTAATATATAGCGTCTTGTAGGTATTTGTTGGCTTGTTGCCATAGTTGAGAATTAGCTTTGTAATAGCAAATTGTTTTAACCCACCGTTGACTATTAGGAAGTTGAACAGAATCAATCTGGGTTATGAAATTTGTATCTGCAAACCAGGCAAAGTCATGAATACTGTCTTCAGAGTAGGTGTAGGTAGTTTCCTCATTTTTTATTATTGTTTGATCTAGATTTCCCGTTGCGGCAAGAGTATAATTATTTGGAATGGTAATATCTACTTCGAATTTCCCATATTCAGAATAGAACTCCCCCATATCTCGATAGGGGAAATAGTGCCAACCTGTAAGGTCGTAAACAGCAGGTTTGGGATACCATTGAGTTATTTGGATAGATTCTTTAGTATAACCTAATCTAGAATAACTAATAGGTATTTTTATATGAAAAGGTGTACTAATGGAAATGGTTTGCTTGGGGAGAAGTGATTGGTTAAGAATTAAAACGGCAATATCTTGATTATTAGGTTGAAGATAAAATTGTATTTCCTTGTTATTAACTTTAAAATTGAGACTATCTATGTATCCTCTATAATATTCTTGATGGAGGACATATTCTATGTCTTTAGTTTCTATTTTTTCTTTTCCAAATTCTGTATCAAGGTTTTTGTATGCATTTGGCCAAATATGGAAATATAAAGTATCCATTTTTTTTGAAGAATTATTGGTGTATTCTAGTTTCTCGAATGCCCTCAAACTATAATCTTTCTCAATGAATTGTACTGAAATTTTGTATTCAACTTTTTGTTGGAAATAGTTTTGAATCTTACCTTGAGCTGATAATAGAAACGTGTATATAATAAGTGGGATGGTTATTAATAGTTTCATAATTAAAGTAAAGATATAAAAAAAGGCTGTTCAACTTGAACAGCCTTTAAAAATAATTTATTAAGAATTACTCTAATTTATTTTCAACATTCATAAATCCAACAAGAACAGCTACACAACCGCTTTTAATTTCATCAGACATTTCTTCTGACGTTTGTACTTGAATGGATACAACAAGCATTTGACTAGCTCCTAATTTAAAATCCCAAATTTGAGAATAATCATTATCCTTATTGTCGAACAATACATTTCTATCACCATCTAAGATTTGAAATTCTACAGGAGGTAACGATTCATCACCACAAACAACAATCCTATATTCTTGTCCAGAGTAAAAAGTTTTATATAATTCTACAGTTTCGCCTTCCGATAATACAGTTGCATTATATATTCCATCATGGACGTAAGGTAATAGTTCTGATTTACAAGTCGTTTTTGCAAATGTTTTACATTGTGCTTTTGCCGATTGTGGGGATAAAAAGAATAATCCTAAGATCGCCACTAGTATAATTGAATATTTTTTCATCTTTTACGTCCTTATTTTGTATAGTTATTTCTAATTTCAGAAACCAAATTACTAAGAACTACAAAATCATCTTCTGAAAAAGTAGAACTTGTTGTTGATTCTAGGGTTGTAACATTACTTTCTTCATCAACGACTGCTTTTATTTTAGAAGTATTAACGTCAATATTGTCATATATTTTTTGAATTTTCTTAAAATCATCACTAATAATTTTAATATTTTCATCATTTTTATATTTGTCTAATAGAGCAAGTAAAGTAGTTAAAGAAAGTCTTTGGTCAATAATTCTATCTCTTAATTCTTGATTTTCTGATGTGTTTTTGGTTATTTGTGTAGCAATGTACAAACCTTCTACCCATCCACCTGCAAGAACAATTGCGGCTAATTCGGGTCTTTTATTTTCTTTAAGAAAAGCATTTGAATTCATGAATGTTTCAGAAATAATTTCCATTAAAGAATCTCGACTGTTAATATTGTTCTCCATTCTTTTAATATAACTTTGATCGACAGCATTTAAGATGCCTAAATCATCGGCAAGACGTTTTGTTGCTGATAGGTATTTGATAGAAGCTTGAGATTGGTCGAACATGCTTACAAAACTTAAATCGGCACTATATATGCCTAAATTTAATGCTTTGCTCAATGTTGTACTATAATTAGGAATGTTTGTTATAGAATTTAATAAATTTTCATCATATTTTGCACCAGCTCGTTTCATGAGCATGGCTGTTTCTATAGGAGAAGGGAGAGAATAAAAAACTTGTTTTGCTTGATTAAAATCTTCAGTTATTTGTTCGTTAATTTCTTGGTCAATTTCTTCTTCGGGATTGGTTTGTTCTGGACTATTACAGCTAAAAAGAAATACACTCATTAAAAAAATAAGTGATCCTAATTGAAGTTTTGTTTTATACATAATAATTTGTTTTGGTTTCTAAATTACTTTTATATTAATACTGTAAAACTATAAAATTTGTTTGAAAAAAACACAAAAAAAGCCGACTTTTTAGTCGGCTTTGTTGTTTTATTTAGAATTTAGGATAATAAAACTTCTATCTATCTGTATTGCAGTTGTTAATTAACATTTTTTTTATTAGAGAAATTATCGATTCCTTCATTTAGAAAATTAATAAAGTGGCTAATATCTTTGTCGTAAGCATGAGATTTTTTTGTTAATTGTTTTCCATCGCCATTTAATATAACGTAGTAAGGCTGTGCATTAATATTAAATCTACTTATTTGAAGATCAGCAAACTTTTTTCCTATAGTTTTTTTAACTTTCCCATCATATTCTGATGTAAACCATTCGTTTTCTGGTAATTCTGTTTTGTCATCTACATATAAAGCTACTACGATAAATTTATTCTTGAGCAACTTCAGAACTTTAGGATCAGACCATACATTGGCTTCCATTTCACGACAGTTTACACAACCGTGTCCTGTGAAATCCACAAAAATAGGTTTGTCGTATTTTTTAGACATTGCTAATGCTTGATCGTAGTCAAAATAGCCCTTTATACCATGTGGTAAGTCTAGGAAATTACCGTATTTTGGGGTGTCGTATCCATTATTTCCTCTTGCATCAGTAAAACTTATACTTTCTAAATTATCTCTTATTATTGCATTAATATCAAAATCGTGAGTTTCTTGTGGGGGTAAATAACCTGCAAGCATTTTTAATGGTGCTCCAAACATTCCTGGAATCATATATACAACAAACGAGAATGTTGCTATGGCTAACATTAATCTTGGGACAGAAACAAATTTTATATCGCTATCGTGAGCAAATTTTAATTTTCCTAATAAATAGATACCCATTAAGGTAAATATTACAATCCACAATGCTAGATAAACATCTCGGTCTAATAATCCCCAATGGTAAGTTTGATCTGCGATACTTAGAAATTTTAATCCTAAAGCTAATTCGATAAATCCTAAAACAACTTTTACAGAATTTAACCAACCACCAGATTTTGGCATATTATTAAGTAGTGAAGGAAAGAATGCAAATATTCCAAATGGTAAAGCAAAGGCAAGAGAAAAACCAAACATCCCAATAATTGGTTTTAATAATTCTCCACTAGCC
>JAMOQL010000152.1 GCA_027064025.1 Bacteroidales bacterium | reverse complement strand
ATATCGAAAAATGCGCCGAAAACTTCGAAACCCTTTTCTTTCAGCAGATATGCGGCAACGGAACTGTCCACCCCGCCGCTCATTCCGACAATAACTTTCATAGATCAATGATACCACAAAACATTAAAAATTAAACAAAAGGCGGAGAAAAGAATATGCGAAATCGGGCAGTAGATTAGGTTCCATAAAGGATATTTCAAATAATGAGAAAGAGAAATGTCTTTACAGAAATCCGATATATTATGATTTGCAGAACAAAAACTTTACCGACGATCTTCCTTTTTATCTGAAACAAGTTGAAAAATTCTGAGAGCTTGTTCTGGAATTTGCCTGCAGAACGGGAAGAATCATAATCCCGATAGCGGAAAGAGGAACTTAAATCACGGGTTTGGATATTTCCAAATCGATGTTTTCTTATGCATAAACAAAATTTACAATACCGCAATCCAAATAAACAAAGTTATGTGGCGTTACAAAATCGGAAATCGGACGGAAGAAATCATTGAAAAACTGGATATGAGAATTTTTTACCTGCAGGAACTCAAAGAAATTCTTTACTACAACGGGTTCAAGATTGAACCCGTATTCGACGATTATGACGAATCACCTTTTGTTTCTTCTGCATCACCAAAGCAACTCGTAATCTATCGCATAAGTGAACAAAATATAAGTAAATTAGTTATTTTCGATACCTTCAATGCACTTGCAATAATAAATAAATGATATAGAATTTAGAGAATAAAGTATATTTGAGTAACAGCATATGGTGTAATGAGGAGGAATTATTTTAATGATTTTTATTAAAAGATTAGAAGTAAGAAATTTTAAGAGTTTTAAAAAAATTGACATGGAACTCGGCGACCTCAATATAATAATCGGAGCAAATGCAGCCGGAAAGTCGAATTTTGTCAGTATTTTCAGGTTCATAAAAGACATCAGGACATCGGGACTTGATAATGCAATCTCTTTACAAGGAGGAGTCGAATATTTACGGAATATGAATATCAAGGCATCTGAAAATTTATCTATAAAGATAGCTTATTCGTCAAAATATAACATCCCTAATAATAGCATTTATAAAATAAAAAACGACGATAAGTTTAAATTTATTATACATGAGATTGCATATGAATTTGCATTAAAGTTTAATAAAAAGGGCACTGGTTTCTCAATAGCAAAAGACATGTTAGAATATACAATAACATATCAAACACTTGAAGAGAAAGAGAAGTTAGGAAAAGTATTTATGCTCAATGAAAACGGAAAATTAAAAATAAAATATAAAAATATTCCAGAAGATATAAAGAGACCCATCACAAGATATTTAATTCCTTCGTTTGCAAATAGAATAAAACTGGAAAAGCACGACTTGTTGATGAGCAAAGATTATCTCCTAGCATACCCGTTTTTATTTAACAGAAATGTTTTTGATGTATCGGATATTGGTATTTACGATTTTGATCCGAAACTTCCCAAAAAAGCTACACCGATTGCAGGAAAAGCTGAACTGGAGGAAGACGGAAGAAATCTATCAATAGTTCTTAAAAATATAGTTGAGAATAAAACCAAAAGGAAAAATCTTTTTGCAATAGTAGGAGATATGTTACCATTTGTGAAAGACGTAAACATAGAGCGTTTAGCCGATAAGTCAATATTGTTCAGTCTGAAAGAATCTTATTTTAGCAAACAATATATTCCTGCTTCTTTAATCTCCGATGGAACAATTGACGTAACTTCTCTTGTTGTAGCTCTTTTCTTCGAAAGAAAATCTTTTCTGATTTTTGAAGAGCCCGGACGCAATATCCATCCATCTTTGATTTCGAAGCTTGTAGGATTATTCAGGGAGACCTCCAGTAGAACCAAGAAAAATCCCAAACAAATTATTGTAACTACACATAACCCCGAATTTGTAAAATATTCTAATATTGAAGATCTTTTATTCGTATCACGCGACGAGAATGGGTTTTCCACAATTAATAGATTAAAAGACAGGGAAGATATTGCAGCTTTCTTAAAGAATGAAACAGGTATTGACGAGCTTTATGTACAAAATTTGTTTTGAGAAAATATGAGCGGCTATAGACGATTGTTTATATTTATTGAGGGAGATGATGACGAAAGGTTTTTTAAGGAAATTTTATATAAACAATTTAAAAGAAAGTACGATTATGTACGTCCAATTAAGTATACTCAAAGAAAAAAATCGGATATAGAGGGAATACTT
>JAMOQL010000151.1 GCA_027064025.1 Bacteroidales bacterium | reverse complement strand
TATTAAGTAAGGGTATATTAGTAAATGGAAATAATCAAATTATTATTAAAGATTTACAGCCAGGAATATATTTTATTAGTGTTAATGAAAATGAGAAGTTTGAAAGGATAAAATTCATTAAATATTAAAATATTTTATACTCAGTTACTAGCAACAAAATAATACTCCTTATTATTTTCAAAATACTCTTTAAATTCTAATAAATTTAATGATTCTTGGCTTTTGATAAAAGATTTTAAGGTGCTTATTTTCAGAGTTAGTTCATTTGTCATAAAATTATAAATATCCTCAGCGGTAGTACCATAATAATCGCTAGCACCTTTCCCACATTCAAAAACAATAATAGGTTTATCTTTTTTAATAATTCTTTTTGCGCCTTTTAACACAGCAAATTCGCCTCCCTCAACATCAATTTTTATAAAATCAATTTTTTGGCTCACAGGAATAATATTGTCGAGAACTCCTAATTCCACATTAATTTCCTCTATATCTGGATTATCTATATCATAACGACGCTTTTTGATTCCACTATAAGCTGGAGCATTTTTTACTAATTGAAACACTGTACTACCTTCAACATCAGAAAGTGCATAAGAAAAAATTTCCGCTTTTTCTCCATATCTATTTATTAAATCATTGAATAAATATGGGATGGGCTCAAAAGCATAATGATTTCCACTGGGCGAATATTTTAGCATTAAGTCCAAAATCTCACCTTTATGGCAGCCAACATCTATACAATTAGATTGATCTGACAATTTATCTTTCATTATCTTTTTTGTCAACCTATCATATTCAAGATTTTTTGTTAAATCTAAATGAAAAAAATTCAGATTCTTTCTAATTATTTCCTTTATCTTCATATACTAAACTAAAACAACAACATATATATATTTTATTACATACTACTTACCTCCAATACTAACATAGTATTGAGTTATATCTAATAACTCAAATGTAGTAAATTATATATTTAGAAAAACATATATTAATTATTATTTCTCAAACTCGTAATCTCTTTCTACTTTTGCTATTCGGGTCTTAAATTGCTTATACCAATCACTTCTACCCTTTTCTCTCACGGCTGAGTGTTCTGCATTATTCTTCCATTCTTTTATGGACTCTAAATCGCGCCAATAAGAAACTGTAATTCCAACTTCATTTCTAGCACTTTCCACACCTAGGAATCCTTGTTGTTGCTTTGCCAATTCAAGCATTCTATCAGCAGCTAACGAATAATCATTATCACCATCTGTTCGTGTTGATGTAAAAATAACAGCATAATAAGGTGGTTTGGGAGTATTTGCAATCATAGTTTATTTGTTTATAGATTCAATTCTAAATATTTTTTTTCTAAATTAAATTCTTATCTCTTAATTTATCTAACACCTTAACTGATGAAATATCCATCTTTGAAAACACAAACCATTTTTTACCTAAGTCTTTTAAGCTAGCACCAAAATGATAAACATCTTTTTCATCAATAATCAAAAAGCGGTCGTGGGTATCCTTAAATTCTTTTAAATGCACATTGGGATATTGCTCTTTATATTTTTGTACATCTAATCTAAATTGCTTCGATATATTTTTTGTAATCAACGTTAAACTAACGGATTCTTTTCGTTTTGTAAAATGAGTTAAAACTGTATCATCAATATAATTATCAATTAAAATAAGAGACTTATCAGCAGAACGTATTAAGTCAGAAACAAAACTATAAGCATCGAATATTTGTCCATTAAAAAACACATCTTGATTGGGTGGTAAATTTGTTTTAAGCAATAAATCAATATCACCTACTTTTTGAGTTAATTTGTAAACATTATCCTCAATACGATTCATTCTATTATTAAGAGCATAACCTTTAAGCAAATAGTCTTTTAGTACTTTATTTGCCCAAATACGAAATTGCGTACCTTGTTTCGATTTTACTCTATATCCTACCGAAATTATTACATCAAGATTATAGTATTCAATTTGTCGTTCAACAGCTCGATCTCCTTCGTTTTGAACTGTCGCAAATTTTGCGACAGTTGAATATTTATCTAATTCTTTTTCCGTATAAACGTTATTAATATGTTTTCCAATTGTTTTTACATCTCGTCCAAACAGTGTTGATATTTGTTGCCTATTTAACCAAACTGTTTCTTCTTCTATTCTTACTTCAACATGTTCAGCAAGTTCTTCAGATTGATATATAATAATTTCATTTTTCATTAAAATAAGTATTTCTGTG